>SLOW01000027.1 GCA_007132315.1 Opitutales bacterium | reverse complement strand
GTGATCGGGTTGGCCATCATCCTGGTCAACGTTTTGCTGATTTTCGTCATTCCGGTGTTCGCGGAAATGTTCGAGGATTTCGGGGAAGCGCTCCCGGCGCCGACTCAGATGCTGATCGACGTCAGTAACTTTTTGAAAAGCAACATCGTATTCCTGATTCTCGGGCTCGGCGGTGTGTTTTTTCTGCTCAAGAAACTGATCGCCACCGAACGCGGGCGGCGATGGCGCGATCAGATCATCATGAAACTGCCGATCATCGGCAATCTTCGCCAAAAAATTTCCCTGTCTCGTTTTTGCCGTACCTACGCGATCCTTTCGCGGAGCGGCGTCCCCATCCTGCGCTCGCTGGAGATCGTTTCCTCGGCGAGCGACAATACCTATATCGAACTGGCCTGCCGCGAGATCAGCCGGAGTATCAGCCAAGGCGGCCAGGTTTCCGATGTGTTGCGCGAGGAACCGTACTTCCCGCCCATGATGAAGCACATGGTCAAGGCCGGGGAGCAGACCGGAAATGTGGACGGAATGATGCTGAAAGTGGCCGATTTTTACGACAGCGAGGTCGATGCCACCGTCTCTGGATTGACCTCGTTGCTCGAGCCGATCATGATCGTGGTTATCGGCGTGATCGTCGGGGGCATCGTGATGGCCATGTTCCTGCCTATTTTCGAGCTGTCGAACGTAGTGGGTGGTTGACCTTTGTTATGCGGCTGGCTTTAAACGGTGGTTATCTCTTGCCGTTGATCCATATTTCCGCAGTCGAATCCTGAACCATGGCAGCCTTACTTATCGTAGATGACTTGTCCTCCATTCACGAGATGCTGGAGGCGGTCATTCAACCCACCGGTCACCAGCCCGTGTTCGCGCAGGATGGTGAAGAGGCGCTTTCGCGGTACAAGTCGGAGGGGTTCGATGTCGTTCTGGCGGATATCTCCATGCAGCCCATGGACGGGATTAGCCTGCTCAAGCAACTCAAGGAGTACGATCCGCAATGCGTGGTTATCATGATGACCGGTTACGCCAGTACTGACACCGCCATCAAGGCTTTGAAATACGGTGCGTTCGACTACATCAAGAAACCTTTCAAGGTGGACGAACTCCTCCAGACCCTGGACCGGGCGGTGGAGTATAAGGCGTTTATGGCGACCCAGCAGGCGGCGCCCGCATCCCGTTCCGGCGCTTCGTCAGAGGGCGGGGGAGACATCAAAGAGGTGCTGCCCGGGGATAGTGCCGGGGTGGTGCGGCTGCGTCAGCAAGTTGAAAAATTGATCGGTTCGCAGACGCCCGTACTGCTGCAGGGAGAACAGGGGACCGGCAAGAAGGCGGTCGTCGAGATTCTTCATCGCAAGCGCAGCGGCGATGACGCTCCCTTGGTGGCGGTCGATTGTTCGCTCGGGGACGAAGGATCCTTTCGCGAGAATCTGTTTGGCGAGGACAATCAGGGAGGGAAGTGGATTGCCGATGCGGTGGGCGGAACCCTGTTTCTGGAACAGATCGACCAGCTCTCGTCCGAGTCGCAGGATGTCCTGGTCTACGTTCTCAAGAATAATTTGAGCCGCTTTCGATTGATTTGTTCTTCTATGGTTGACCTGGAGGAACGGGTGGACGAGGGGGAGTTCAGCGACGAACTGTTTTACCGAATCGCCACGCTCCCCGTCAACTTGCCGCCCCTTCGGGAGCACGCCGGGGATTTGCCGGAAGTTCTCCGGGCCCGGATCGCGCGGGTGGAAGCATCGAATTTCGACGCCCGGCAGATCGAGTTCACCGAAGACGCCCTGGACGCCATGACCCGGTATGGATGGCCCGGCAATATCACCGAACTGGACCAGGTGGTTTCCAGTTTGGTGTCCACCGCCGAAAACCGCGTCATCGGAATCGACAACCTGCCGTTGCGGATCCGCCCGCTCGCGGACTGGCCCACACTGGAAGAGTACCTGGCCCCGAAAGAGAAGCATTACATCAAGGCGGTCCTCGCCGCCTGTGGCGAGGACGAGGCCAAGGCGGCCCAAGTGCTTGGGTGCGATCCCTCCCGGGTTTCGTCGCTCGTCAATTCCTGAACCCCGTCCGATGCCGGCTGAAGCCTGGCGCTACAGTGCTCCGCGGGTCGGTCGGTGCTTCAGACAGGCATCGGGAGACTCGGGAAGTGCGTTCCCTCGCGCACACCGTCCCGACATCGTCTGAAGAGCGGGGCTACTGATGTCCGCATCGGACGCGGGACTGAATTCGGCTTTCTCTCTTGCGCTCCCGGACGACTTCTTCAGGAATGAGGGCCGAATTTCATTATCATGCCGAAACGTACCGACATTCAGAGTATCCTCATTATCGGCTCCGGCCCGATCGTCATCGGGCAGGCGTGCGAGTTTGACTACAGTGGCGCGCAGGCTTGTAAAGCACTCCGCGAGGAGGGCTATCGGGTGATTCTGGTCAACAGCAATCCCGCCACCATCATGACCGACCCGGATTTCGCCGATGTCACCTACATCGAACCCCTTACGGTCGAAATGCTGGAGAAGATTATCGACGCGGAACGCCCCGAAGCTCTGTTGCCCACTCTCGGCGGGCAGACGGCGCTGAATCTCTCCCTGGACCTGGACAAAGCCGGTGTGCTCGCGAAGTACGACGTGGAGCTGGTGGGCGCCCGGGTGGAGGCGATCGAGAAGGGAGAGGACCGCGAGTTGTTCAAGGAGGCGATGATCAAGATCGGCCTCGACGTGGCCCATTCGGCCCGCGTGAAGAATATGGGCGAGGCGATGGAGGCAGTCGAGAAGCTGGGCGGCTTTCCGTTTATCGTTCGTCCCAGCTACACCCTCGGCGGCGCCGGCGGAGGAATCGCCTACAACCGCGAGGAATTCGAGGATATCGTCGCCCACGGGCTCGACATCTCTCCGGTGCACGAGGTATTGATCGAGGAGTGTCTGTTGGGATGGAAGGAATTCGAAATGGAGGTCATGCGCGATCACAAGGATCAGTGCGTGGTCATTTGTTCCATCGAGAACTTCGATCCAATGGGTGTTCACACCGGCGATTCGATCACGGTGGCGCCCGCGCTGACGTTGACCGATAAAGAGTTCCAGCTGATGCGGGACGCCTCGTTCGCGGTGATCCGCGAAATCGGCGTGGAAACGGGCGGAAGCAATATCCAGTTCGCGGTGGATCCGGAGACGGGCCGCATGGTGGTGATCGAGATGAATCCGCGGGTTTCCCGCAGTTCCGCCCTGGCCTCCAAGGCGACCGGCTTCCCCATTGCCAAGATCGCCGCCAAACTCGCCGTGGGGTACACGCTGGACGAGCTCAAGAACGATATCACCCGTGAAACGCCGGCCAGTTTCGAACCGACCATCGATTACATCGTCACCAAGATTCCGCGATTCACCTTCGAAAAGTTCGCCGGCGCGGATACGGCGTTGACTTCCTCGATGAAATCGGTGGGCGAGGCGATGGCCATCGGCCGGACGTTCCGGGAGTCGATGCAGAAAGCGCTGCGTTCGCTTGAGATCGGGGCCCGCGGATTCGGCGGGGGCGGCAAGTTCGGGGATTTCAATATTCCGGACAACGACACCATCCGCGGCCGCCTGATACGTCCGAATTCGGAGCGGATATTTTACATTCGTTACGCGTTCAAGGCGGGGATGTCTCCGGAGGAGGTCCAGGATTTGACCAAGATCGATATCTGGTTCCTGATGCAGCTGTTTGAAATCCACAAGATGGAGGATATGCTTGCCCAACAGTTGCTGGATTCGATCGACGGGACGCTGTTTCTGCGGGCCAAGAAGTTCGGGTTCACCGACCAGCAGATCGCGAGCCTCGTGGGGGCGGAGCTCGAAGAGGTGCGGCGGCGCCGCAAGGCGCTGGACATCAAAACCACGTTCCGACTGGTGGATACGTGCGCTGCGGAATTCGAAGCTTTTACGCCGTATTATTACTCTTCGTACGAGGACGAAAACGAGATCATCCCGTCCGACCGCAGGAAGATCATGATCCTCGGCGGCGGCCCGAACCGCATCGGGCAGGGGATCGAGTTCGATTACTGCTGTGTGCACGCTTCCTTCGCCCTGCGCGACGACGGCATCGAGACCGTCATGGTCAATTCCAATCCGGAAACCGTATCCACCGACTACGACACGTCGGACCGGCTTTATTTTGAGCCGTTGACGCTGGATGACGTCCTCGAGGTGTATCGTCAGGAGAAATGCGATGGAGCCATCGTTCAATTCGGCGGACAAACGCCCCTCAATCTCGCATCGGATCTGAAAAAACACGGCGTGAACATCATCGGCACGACGCCCGAATCAATCGATTTGGCCGAGGACCGGGAGCAATTCATCGAGGTGTTGAACCGGATCGACCTCAAGCAGCCCCGCAACGCGATCGCCATGGATGCGGACGAGGCCTACAAATGGGCCGAGGAAATCGGATTCCCGGTGTTGCTGCGGCCCTCGTTCGTTCTGGGGGGCCGCGGGATGTTCATCGTTTATTCGATGGACGAACTCAAGTCCGTCATCCGACAGGCGGTCGATGCGTCTCCGGACAAGCCGTTGCTGATCGACCAGTTTCTCGAGGACGCCATCGAGCTCGACGTCGATTGTGTGTCCGACGGGGAAACCTCCGTCATCGGCGGCATGCTCGAGCATATCGAGTTCGCCGGGGTACACAGCGGTGACGCCGCGATGGTGATGCCCCCGCACACCCTTGGCGAGGATATGCTCGACCGGGTGCGGGCGTCCACCCACGCGCTCGCCCGTGAGTTGAAGGTCGTGGGCTTGATGAATATCCAGTTCGCGATCAAGGACGATGAACTTTACGTCCTCGAAGTGAATCCCCGGGCCTCCCGAACCGTGCCTTTCGTCAGCAAGGCGATCGGGGTGCCCATGGCCAAGATCGCCGCCCGAGTCATGGCCGGCGCGACGTTGAAGGAAATCGGTTTCACCGAGGAGCGAATTCCGGAGTATTGGTGCATCAAGGAATCCGTTTTTCCCTTCGTCCGCTTTCCCGGCGCGTCCGTGGCACTCAGTCCGGAGATGCGCAGCACCGGCGAGGTCATGGGGCTGGACGAGGACCTCGGGATCGCGTTTTCCAAAACCCAGATGGCCGCGAAGCCGGCGTTGCCGTGCGAGGGAAATGTGTTTTTGAGCGTCAAGGACGCGGACAAACTCAAGGCCGTCGAATTGGCCCGGGGGTTGCACGAGCTTGGCTTCGTGATTTATTCGACCGGAGGCACCGCCGAATTCCTGCGCGAGCACGGGGTCGAGGTCAACCGCCTGTACAAGCTCAGCGAGGGCCGTCCGAATGTCGTGGACATGTTGAAGAACCACGAAATATCCATGATTATCAACACGCCGTCGGGCATGATCCCGCTGCGGGACGAGAACAAGATCCGT
>SLOW01000077.1 GCA_007132315.1 Opitutales bacterium | reverse complement strand
GCCGGACAACCCGTCCGTCTCCTTCATAGATGATTTCGATATGCGTGGGGGGCTGATCGTAAAGGAATTCCCAGACATGAAGCCCGTCGGTAGAGGACTCGGTCTAAGCAACCACCGTTTCATCATCCTCATGATCCGTTTCCCACACGCTCACCGTTCGTCTGACGAGCTCACCGCGCTCAGGATCATCGACCACCTCCCGGGCGATCCGGGCAATTCGCTGGGTCCCACTCGGATCGAACTCCCCATGGCCATCAATATCCAGCGCCGTCAGTTCCAAGTCGCCCCGCTCGTTGTAACCAAACAAGGTGGTGACTCCGTCCGGGTCCACGGTTTTCCTCGGAAAACCCCGGGTGTCGTAGAATGTCCGGAAAAAATTCCCAACCGAATTCCCTTCGGCGTCGGGTGTTTCGACCTTATAAACCCGTCCGAGCATGTCCAGGTAACGTTTCTCCCATTCGCTTTCTTCACCATCCATTCCGACCCGGATTTCCTTGACCGTTACGGCCGTGAACGAATGGCTGACGAAATCGTTCCCGTCGAAGATCTCGTGCGTATCATTCTCGAATCCATACTCGTAGCGCACGGTATCCAATCCGTTCATCCGGTGAAGACGGGGAAAGCCGTCACGATGAACGATATCGACCGATTCGGCGCCGTCGGGCAGGATCGTCCGAATGACGTGTTGCCCGTAATCATTGAGAGACTCATCGAATCGGGTCAATCGGTCAATCCCGTCTCTTGGGTCGATCGAGGCGACCAGCCGTCCCGCGGGGTCGAAAACCTCGATCTGTGTAGTGAGGACCCCCGCTGATCCTCGCCCTTCGCGGATCGTCGCTCGGCTAAAACCGGCCACATCGTTCGACTGATAGCCTTCTTCGTAACGAATCGTGATCCCGTTGGATTCGACCGCCGTCAGGGTTCCATCCATTTCCATACGCTCCACCCGGGTCAATCCGCTCCGGTCGGTGACGGTCACCGTGCCGCAACAATCTTCGTACTCGCGTGTTTCAAAGGTTCCGTCGTGAAACAGAATCACCAGCGGCCGGCCGAGTTCGTCGAAATCCTCCGGCATCGTGATGGCCGACTCCAGGACAATGCCGGTCTGGATATCGGAGACGACACGACTCACTCGTCCCCCCTTCGGGTTGGTCACGACAACCGTCTCGATTCCATCAACCACGTCGGCCTCGTTGCCATTCGGAACACCTCGGCTAATAATCGTTGTTTTCTCCCCAGTCGCGGAATCAGTCGCGTAGGCATATAACGACATGGTGCCGTACGAATGTTTTACCTTCGCCGTTTTTCCCTTGAACGGCCCTTCGGCAAAGCTCCATCGATCGGTCCTCATATTGTGCGCGGCATGCCAGGGCGCCCCCTCGGAAAGCGCATTGATCGTGGCGACGCGGAACAGCCCGTCGACGGGCTCGGACCAAACCAGACGATACCGGCGCGAACCTTCCTCGCCGTTGACGGACTCGATCCTTGTGATCACCATGCCGTCAATGCCGCTTCCCTCCAAGTCCTCCACGGGTTCGCGAATGACCTCCTCCATCCGATTGCCCGCCGGGCTCAAGGAGAGCTCGCTGTCCAAGAAGGGGCGATACACTTTTCGCGTGCGTCCTTCCGAATCGTATTCATAGGCCGCCCAGGATCCATCAGGATGCTCCTCTGATTTCAGGCGGCCATAGTTGTGGCCATCGGCGACCGGGTCGTTATAATACTCATACCTCGTGACCCTGGGATTCCCTCGAGGATCCATCACCTCCTTCACCAACTCCGCCCGGTCCCTCCGAGCGGCCAGGCTCAAGTGATTCCAGGGAAAAACCCGGTAGTGCCTTTCCACCTCTTCGATCGGGTTGCCCTCCCCGTCCGTCTTGACCACAGTGTCGATAAAAGATTCACCCTCGGAATCGAACACCCTCGTTCTTATATGGTGTCGCTGTTTGTTCTCCATCAGGTCCGACATCGTGAACGTGCCGTCCGTCGCCGGGCTGGCCGTCGACGACGAGTACTCCATGATCCGTTCCCGCCCTCCCCGGGTTTCGGTGATCGTCAACATGCCAAAGGGTTGCGGGCTCTGTACGTTCAGCGTCTGGGACGCGTCCGCTTCGACCATTCCATCGAAATCCCACCATCCGTTTGCGGAATCCCACCACATCACGGTGAGGTGGTGCTCGTCGAAAGCATACAAGACGTATAACTCGTCCCGTTTCAGCGGACCGTTCACCCAAAACTCCGGCAAAGCCCCGGCGGTGCCGTCCACAAAAGCCTGAAACAAGGTTCCGGCCGGGATGCCGTGATTCGGCGCAAAAAAGAAAAAAGCGCTGGCGCTCAGATCCGTGCTCGCGGCAGCTCGGTATTGCGGCGCCTGCGGATTTTCGATCGTAACCTCCTTGAAGGCATCCTCGGGGTCGGGCTGATAAAACCCGTTCGTTTTAGTCCCTCCATCTTCCCGGTGATAATGGCGGACGACGTACTTCCGGTAAGGGTCGACCACTTCGATATCAACCAGCACCTGATCGGAGACCCCCTGGCGCAACACATTATCAAAGTCGCCGTCACGCAAGATCCGCGTCCCTTCACCCGTCAGGTGCAGTCTCAAGCCGAAAGGGGAAGCCGACAGGGGATCGATGGTTTCGTTGTAAATCTGAAGAAAGCCGGCATCTCCGTCGGACGACTTTCCCAGCCCCATGCGAAAATCGAGGCTTCCAAACTTGAGTTCCGAACACAACCCGGCAACCCCGCGGCAACCCAGGCACGCCTCCCCGCAAGCCACCAGGGCATCGGACGGGAAATGCTCGAAGTCGGACGTCACGACCAGTCTGGCGGCGATCCCCCAGCCGAAGTATTCGCCATTGGCTTCGGTTTCATCAGTCGGGCAAGGCACCAGAAACGCCTCCCGGGCGTGCTCGGCAAACGGGACTGACAAATAGGGGCCCGGATCACTTCCTGAAAACGTATCCAGCCTGAACCATCGGTTGTATTCACCGTGCGGCGCGTTTCCGGCCGCCAGGTCCACGGTGGAAGGAAATCCCAGATTGATTAAGGCCGCATCGTACAATCTCCCGTAAACGACAGCCGTCCCCGTAAACTCCGAGTGGTCAACGACAAATCTTCCTTCGGTCCCATGAATATAGGCCGTGTGACGCTCCTCGATCCCGCCGACGAGTTCCACATAGCGGAAGTGGGTCCCCTGGGTTCGCTCCAGGTTGAATATCGTGCCGGGTTGCTCCAGCGGAAACGATGCGTTTGACGAAAAATCGTCCAACGCTTCGAGTTTGGCCATGGAACATGAACTTCCGGTGCCAATTCCCACGTCTCGGGTCATGGGGGCCCCCTCAGGGTTGCCCGACAGGTCGGTGGTTTTCACCTGAAACTGCAACACCGACATCTCGTTCAACCTCAACGTGAACAAGTAAAAGAATTGCAGGTAGTTTTCCGGCGTCATCACGTTCCCCGGATAGGGAATCGGGCCGAGAACCCCCATCCTTCCATTGGCGGCGTCCCTGCCTTCAATGGCGCCGTGCCAGGAGGGATGCACCCAATAATCCCAATCGGGGAGCGGTTGATTGATCAGGTCGCCGATCAAATTGTAGATTACCTCCGTGTCGGCCCGACCCGTTTCCTCATCGAAGATGTCCTGTTCATAAAAACAATCCTCCGGAAACAACCCCGGGGCGCGTCCGTCGAAGGTCCTGGAAGGAAAGGTTAAATGTGGCGGCGCGTCTCCCAAATCGTACCCCAGCCCGTCGGCGATCTCATAAAATCGCATGTAGCGCTCCTGCAAAGCGCGCTGGGCGGCTTCGATATTGGGGATTTCAAGACTTTGGCCGCCGTACAACGTGGCATGAATCAGGCAACAGGCGAGTATAACAAACAGGGGTTTCAACATGGGGTCTGTGGGGTCTAAAGGTTGGTGTACTGGGTGATAGAGGGAATGCTGCTCGGTTAAGGCGGTCGGTCGGTAAAAATCAGGCGGAGGAGGAACAGAGATATTCATCGGGTACGCAGCCACACCCCACTCCCGGTAAACACGGGATTTCGCTTTGCTCAAGGTGGATGCTCGCACATGGCCCCGCCCTCTCCAGAGGGGAATCCCTGGAAAGTCCCCTCTGGAGAGGGGGGGACCGCTCGCTAGAGCGGTGGGGTGTGTCCGTTCCGCCTGCGGTACTCATCCTTCCATCGATCTACCTGCTTATCCGAGCGCCGTTCGTAATAGAGGGAATGGCACTCATCGGTTCGGCGCCGGCCGCGAGTCCGGCGGAAACGAAGGCGCAACCGGCGCGCCTTCGAGAACGGCGGAGCCGGTGCGGGGTCGGGATTCGGACGGCGAACGGCGCACCGGCTCCGCGGAGAACCGCTCGATCGGGTGAAGCCGGGCCGGGTCCTTGTCAAAGGACGCCAACTCCACGCTGTCCCGGCGAAACCGGACCGCACGCTCCAGAGCCCGTTCCTTCGCCGCGGACTCGGCCACTCCCGACCGGGGCAACAACGAACTCAGGTGTTCCGGCGCCGGAAAGGCCATCCTCCACGGAGGGACGTCGCTCTCGCCTTCCGCGTGAGGCTGGCCCGAGACGGCCATGGATACGGAAATCGAAATCAGGGCAAGACAAGTCGGTAATTTAAGGTTGAATACATTCATAATCACCAAGGGGTTGATTTAAACAATTGCAGCGAAACGTCCGGATGATCCGGGGTTGTGGGGTCCGTGCCCGCCAGGTACTCCTGAAGATTGGATTGCCCGTCGTTGTCGGCTTCCTCGTTCGGGTCGATCCCGGTTGTTCCGAAATGGGCCAGTTGCCACCATTCCGGCAGGGGATTCTCTTCTTCCTCTCCATCGTCGAAGCCGGTCAGATCGAAGCCGAACACGAGCTTCAATTGACCTATGTTCGCCGGGGCATAGTTCTCTGGCAGGGGACTATCCGGGGGCCACGGATAATCGAACGGCCAGTCTTCGGGATAGCCCCGATCAATCAGGTTTTGCCGCGTATCATAACCGGCTTCGATCAACCGGTCATAGAACGGTTTGGCAACCGCTTTAAGCTGTCCGACATTCACCGGCGCATAATTTTCCTCAACCGGCACTTCCGGCCACAGGTCACCAATGGAGAACCCGGCCCCCTCGGAGAGATGCGCCTCCAAATGCGCCTGCGCCTGCAGCGCGACATGTTTCAACTGGCCCAGATTCACCGGGGCGTAGTTTTCCGAAGCGGGGATCGGCTCGCCCGGATCCTCCAGTATCCGCGTGTCGTGAGCCGTCCACCAGGACGGCGGGTTTGCAGCAGCCTGAATGGAACAACAGGCAGCGATAACGAAGAAACACAGCGCACGTGTGAACATACGAAAACCTCCCGGGGTATTGCGTTGGGTAAGCGGTTATTCCGTGAAGCCGAATTCGCCCATCATAATGCCCCCCTGGGGCGGCACGTGGGCGATGGTGACCTCGCCCGAGATCGCGACATCGCCGTTGATATAGGTATCTCCCTCGATGACCGCGCTCCGCTCGGCTCCCCTCAATCGAAGAATCTCGTTCAAACCCTCGACCGAGGCACTGGAAAAAACCAGGTCGTGAGATCCGTCCGGCTGCAAAACGGCATCGACGGAAGCGCCGGGATGAGAATCCTCCGAGTCTTCCGGTGCATTGGAGAACGCGATCCGGACCCCGCTTCCGGGCTGGTCGGCCTCATTGTGCCCGGCGAAGGCCGTAATAAGATTTCCGCTATCCGACCGCCGCGAAGAGATTGCATCCTCCGCCTCAACCTTGCCCCTGGAGGCAATGCCGCCGTCGGCCACGACCGTTCCCACCACATTGAGGTCGTCCGGCAGGTGGATATCGGTAAGGAACGCACCCTCCACGGTGAGGTTTCCGGAAACGACAACATCGTTCGACACGTTAAGATCTCCATACAACTCGGCATCGCCGCTCTTGCGAACGACCAGAGCATTCGACCGGTGCGTGCCGGAAACTCCGTTGCCGATTACAAAAAGCGGATCGGAAAAATTCCACTCGTCCTCGCCGCCATCAAGTGGTTCGTTATAACTTCCAACCACTAGGGAGGAGAAAACCGAATTCTTCAGGTTCCGCCCCAACACCATCGAGGAAATGCCGCCCACGGAATTCTCTCGTCCGATCGCCATTGAGTCCGCGGCAAACTCGATGGTGTTGGCATGGCCGATAGCGAAGGCGCGGTCGCTGTCATCGATCATGTTTTCAGAGCCGACAGCCACGTTACCGCTCCAACCGAAGATCGTATTGTCGCCCCCCAGTGCCACCGAGGCCGGTCCGACGACGTATCCGTTGACTCCGGCCGCAAACGCTCCGGCGCCGTCGGCGTGCGAGTCCATTCCCGCGGAAAACGCGCCGGCGCCCAGGGCGGAGGTTTTATAGCCGATGGCGGCGCTGCCGTCGCCGAACGCGCCCACGCCCTCGCCAAGAGCTATAGCGCTTCGCCCGGAGGCGGCCGGATCCAATCCCATCGCCACCGAAAACTCGCCGATTTCGGCATCATCCCACTCCGTCCCTGTAACCTGACCCCCGCGCAGGGCGGCCTTCCTCGGGTACCACATGAAGCGCGTCCCCGGGCCGGTATGCGGAATCACGGAAAGCCCAGCAAAGGCTCCGTAAAAGACCACGCCATCCAAGGTTTCACTGCCGTCAATCACCGTCAGGTTCCCCTCGACTTCGAGGTTGCTTAGAAACGGTGGTCCTGCGGACAAGCATTCCGCTACGAGGCTGAAGGCG
The DNA here is from genome assembly GCA_007132315.1 of Opitutales bacterium. Taxonomy (GTDB): domain Bacteria; phylum Verrucomicrobiota; class Verrucomicrobiia; order Opitutales; family T3Sed10-336; genus SLOW01. Next base: position 11,780 of record SLOW01000077.1, on the reverse strand, counting down.
CATACAAACAAAGTGACGCGAATCGCACGATGTAGAAAGTTCGGTTTTTGCGTGAAGGGTATCGAACAGGATTTCATGTGGGGTCTATTGGGGGTTGGGGTTAAGGAACAAACCGCATCCGAAAACTCGGTACGGGGAAATTCCAATCATTAAACAAGAGTATTGCAGGTAAAGAATGCGGGGTTGTTGAAGGGTATTGATAGGAAACGACACCGACAAAGCGGAAGATTTCTTATCCTGTCAACAAAAAGTTCAAAAAAATTCAGAAAAGCCGATCGGAACAAATATCAATCCCTGTTGGCCAAGAGAATCTTTTACAAGCCGACTTGACATGCGTACGGCAACCCGTACGTTTGCGTGTATGAACACAGTATCAGCAACAAAAGCTCGAGGAACCCTTTACTCCCTTATCGACGAGGCGAATTCGTCGCATGAGCCAATTCAGATCACCAGCAAGCGTGGGAATGCCGTTTTACTCTCGGAGGAAGATTGGCGGTCGATTCAGGAAACCCTGTATCTGCATTCGATTCCCGGCATGGTGGAATCCATCCAGAAGGCCCGGAAGGAAGGTATTGAGAAGGGATCAAAGGAACTCGATTGGTGAGTTACGAAATCGTTTATTCTCGGCAAGCGCAGAAGGACGCCAGAAAACTCAAGAAGAGTAACCTGAAAGAACGAGCGCAATGCCTATTGAGATTGGTAGAGAAAGATCCATACGCATCTCCGCCAAGATACGAACTTCTCAGGGGTGATCTTAAAGGCTGTTTATCCCGAAGGATAAACATCCAGCACCGCTTGGTATACGAAGTCCTTGAGGATAGAAAGATCGTCCATGTTTTGAAAATGTGGACCCACTACGACGACTGACGACCAACCAGCCGGAGCTGGCAACCCAGGTAAACGCCCCGGATTCTCGAGAGACCATTAGACCATGACCACCAAGGGCTGGGTCGCCAGTCCTCGACGATCGCCACTCCCTGTTGACGAAATTACCTTGCCATCCCGTCTCGGCGACTCCATACTCACCCGCAATCCAATGGTTTGTTTTACCTCCAGCCGTCAACCAGAGTCGAGATCCGGAGCCACCTGCCTGGCTACTGCCTATGGTTACGACGATACCTGGAACGGCGGCCCGGGCGGGAACCTGGAGGGTGATGATTGCCTTGCGACCTACGACTACGACCCTCTCGGCAAACCTCTCCACGACAAGGGCGATCCCGTCGACATCAACCCATTCCGCCCTTCTACAAAATACAATCATGCGTATTCAGGCCTGAATTATTACGGCTTCAGATTGTTGATAGGAAAAAGATTGATATAGGAAGCCAGGGTTTCCCCGACCGATGCGGGCCGCGGACTGCCTTGCGTCCCGGCACCATCGCGCGAGGGGATAATGATCGTGCTGATGGCATGCACCCGGCCGACCGCGTCGGAGTGCGAGGGGGCGAGAAATCCCTCTTCACCATCCATCAGTTGATGGCGGAAGGCACTGTTGCCCATCGATGGAGTGGCGTCGGCTGCGGTGATCTGCGCGGGCAATCCGATACCCAGCGCCCGGTTGTATTCCTCACCGTCGAAGCGCAAGCCGCGGACAAAAGCGCGATTCGTGAAACGCATATACTCGCTGGCCAGGGTATCCGCCATGCCCGGCGTGGCATGGACAAACAGGACCGCGTCCTGATGATCTGGCGCTGCTACCAGGCTGGCATCCATCACCACCTCATTCTCGGCAGCGGCACGCTGCATCAGGTGGTGCGCGAGCCGCGGCGCGAGTGCAGCCAGGGACAGGCGTGTCTCGATCACCTGACCATCAAGAATGAGGGTATACCCGGGGGTGTCCCGCACGACCTCCAGTCGCTGCGTCGGTCCGCCTTCGGCATTTCCTCGTCCCCAACGACCAGATCCGGCCAACCGTTGCCGGTAAAATCGTAGGCGATCGGCGTGATCATGCACAAATCCATCCCGATCTCCCGGTCACCGTGCGTCAGCCGTCGCCCTGGCGCATACAATGGGTTTTCCCTCGATCCGACGTTCCGGAAAAATGTTAACCCGTCACGAAACTCCCCGCAGATCAGATCGAGTTTTCCGTCTCCGGTAAAATCGGCGAAGTTGGGGGACGGGCGCCCGAACACCTCGATCGGCGCTCCATCGGTGGTCAAAAGCATCTCCGCTTCGTCATAGACCGGTCGATCGGCGCTTCCGCGGTTGCGCAGAAGATAAACGTACCCGCGCAACGGGCCATTCGTCCACCGCCCGCGTTCGTCGTAGGCGTCGTCCCAACCGTAATCGCCCCAAAAACCGATACCCGCCACGAGATCCTGGATACCGTTGCCGTCGAAGTCGACGAAGCCCCACTGGTTGGCGCGGATGCGCCCTTCCCGAGGATGAATTTCCCGGGTGTCGGGAACGGGAAGATCGACCGGTTCCGCGAAAGCCGTGGCCTTGAAATCGGGGTAATATTGGTGTGGCGTCATGACCATCGGCTTCCCGTCGACATAAGTGACATGCGGATTGTCAACCGCGTCTCCAATCCGCTGCGCCGCCTTAAAAACCGGCATGTCCGTCTCCGGATCCACACGGCCGCTGTTCTCGAAGAAATAAACGCCGTTATATGGAAAGTCCGTGCAAACCACGACAAGATCGGTGAGACCGTTGCCATTATAGTCCATCGGCAACGGCCAACTCCAGAGCCCCACGCCCAGATCCACCACAAGCCGGGGATTGTTGTAAGGCAGACGCGAGAGCTGCTCCTGCGTACCTTTACTTTCCGCCATGGCCACCGTTGCCAGAATGGCCAGGAAAAAAACCTTGGACCGGCGACAGCTTTTGCCGGCAATTTCTACAACCCATGCGTTGTGTTGTCATTGAAGGTTGGGTTGATTTCGCCGTTCCGGCAAACTTTTCTTAATACATTCAGAATGGAAGGGACAGTTATTCCCTAATTTCTCATATCTTGCGCGCAACGCACACGATGTTCTGGAGGGCGTGGCTCCGTCCGCGCCGCCGAATCACCGGCGGCGATCGCCTTCCGCTTCCGTCACGCCCGGCAGGGACGGAGCCCTGCCCTCCAGGATAGCATTCTGGTACCGGCTTCGGCGCGTTAGGATTATCGCAATCCCTTCGAAAAAGGGGCTTGCCGGGAAAAAGCCGAACCGGCTACAACGATCCGGTATCCGATCGAAACTGACAATTCCGAGAAAGGGTCAATTCACCATGAAGCTTGGAAAACGTTTTCCCATCCCATTGATTTCGTGCCTGGTTCTCGTTTTCGGAACCTCATATGGAGCGGAAAACGCCGCAGCGTCCAGCGACGGCGCGGCCGATCCCAAGGCGGATGAATCGGCCGCTTACGATGCCCGCCGGATTCAGCCGTGGTCCGAGGACGCTCGCTATTGGCAGTACAAGGGAGAGCCCATTCTGCTGCTTGGTGGAAGCGACCAGGACAACCTGTTCAATCATCCCAACATCGGACCGGATGGATTGGCAGCGCATCTCGATCTACTGAAATCCGTTGGGGGGAATTACCTCCGCAATACCATGTCCAGCCGGGATCGCGTCGATCCCGACAGCGATCTCTATAACGACACCAACCTCTACCCTTTCCACTTCGACGAAAACACCGGCCTTTACGACCTCAGCCGCTTCGACGAGGCCTATTGGGAACGGTTCCGCACTTATCTCGATCTGACGGCCGAACGGGAAATTATCGTGCAAATCGAACTGTGGGACCGATGGGACTACGGCACGATATGGCGAAACGCCTATGCGGCGGAAGGATGGTCCGCCCATCCGTTCAACCCCGCCAACAATAGCAACTACAGCAGCGAGGATACCAATCTCGACGAAGAAAACTGGCAGGGTTATCCCATTTTCCGGACGATTCCCGAACTTGACGATGTCCCCGTGGTGCTCGCCTTCCAGGAAGCGATGATCGAACGGCTTCTTTCCATATCTCTGGCCTACGACCATGTTCTCTACTGCATCAGCAATGAGAGCAATGCGTCGGAGGAATGGAGCCGTCACTGGGCGAAATTTGTCCGTGAAAGGGCTCGGGCGGCCGGCGTCAACGTCGAAGTTACGGAAATGTGGAATCCTCATGACCTGACCCACGGCTGGCATCGGCGCACCTTCGATCATCCCGATCTCTACTCCTATGTCGACACCTCCCAAAACAATCATCTGAACGGCCAGGCGCACTGGGACAACATGCACGCGGCCCTCCGGATGGTGGCCGACCCTCTGCGGCCGATGAACAATGTGAAAGTTTACGGCGGCAGGGACATCGGCGGAGGAACGACCGAAGGAGCTCACCGTTTCTGGCGCAATATCCTCGGCGGTGTCGCCTCTTCGCGCTTCCACCGTCCCGGTCCCCAACCCGGCGGTTTCGGCCTGGGCTTGAACGAAAAAGCGCAAACTCAAATCCGCGGCGGACGCATGCTCACTCAGGAGTTCGATATTTTCCGCGCCCGGCCCGACGTCGACAGCAGCCTGCTCCTCGACCGGAACCCGAATGAAGCCTACCTTTCATTCATTCCGCACGAAGCATACGCCCTCTTCTTCCCGGACGGCGGATCCGTTCAACTGGACCTGACGGAGACCCGAGGCCGGCTTACACTGAAGTGGCTGGACATCACAAACAGCCGCTGGACCGCGGAGAAACCGTTGCGGGGCGGTGGCCCGGAAAAAATCACAACTCCCGGGGAAGGCCGCTGGGTCGCTCTTGTGACAAACCGCGGGAACCGGTAATGTCGTGGCCTCGGAACTTCTTGAAGGGGGCTCTCCCCTCACCCTGGCATTTGTTTCCGCGGTAGAAAGTCGCGCTTTGGAATAAAGTATTCGGCTGCGAATATTGTCTCCGGTCCGGCTATTTTCTTGAGGGTTTATAGCTTCCGTTACCGACACAACCACGGTTCCCCGGCAATGTTGCCGTCATCTGCCGACAGGACGACCTCTTGCTGGATGCCGTTCACCCATTCGTTGCCCGCTATCAGCATGTACGACATGATTTTTTCTCAACCGCCTGCTGCAGCTCCTCGTCCCCATTCTGCGGAATCAGTCTTACGAAAAGGTACCGAGTTATCTGATGCCGAAATTCGACCCTCTGGAGAAGTGCCGGTATGTCCACCATCCTGTATGGCAAAGGGAGTGGCCGGTTTATCCCCCACACTCGGTCCCAAGCAGTTCGCCTGGTGGTTTAGTTTTAAGACCAATACAAACAAATCGCGCTCAGTTGGTATGCCTGCGACAGTGCTTCCATTCTCGAAACGTAAATCTTGGAAAAGTTCAGCGGACTGATGGTGGCGGCCCTACTCTTCCTTTTTGATGCCATCGGCATGACCACCTGTTTCTGCGTTGAATATGTCGTCGGTCTTTTCATTCCGGGACCGCGGCAAGATCTCACCGGATTGACCATTCACACTCTCGCGCCCAACGATACGTCTCCTTCCTCCCGACATGCTTGATACATTTTCGATAGAGAAGATTCCCACGAGCCGCGGAGCGCTTATCAATGTCCGTCGGCTGGGAGACGGGCCGCCGCTTCTATTGCTTCACGGGTTCCCGCAAACTCATGCCATGTGGCACAAGGTTGCGAACCGCCTTGCACAGCGCTTTACGGTGGTTCTCGCTGACTTACGTGGATACGGCGACAGCATCGGGCCCGAGCCACTTCCCGATGGTTCCAATTACACCTTTCGCGAGATGGCCAATGACCAGGCGGAAGTCATGGCTGCACTCGGCTATTCCCGATTCATGGCGGCCGGGCATGATCGAGGCGCCCGCGTCACCTTGCGCATGGCGATGGACCATCCGCAGCGCGTCCACCGTGCGGCCTTTGTGGACATCGCTCCCAACAGTATGATTTGGTCGAACATGAATGCCCAACTAGCGTTGCGGGAGTGGCATTTGATTTTGATGGCGCAACGCCACGACCTTCCTGAGCGATTGCTAACCTCCGTGCCCGCCGAAATTCTGTTGCACGCTTTTATACCCGGAATCGAGAAACACGAGATCTTCACTGAGGCAGCGCGGGCGGAATACCTTCGATGTCTGACGCCTGGAATGATCAAGGCGGCGTGCGCCGATTACCGAACCTATCCGACTTTGGATTTGGCAAACGACACGGCGGATGTCGGCCGGAAGCTGTCCTGCTCCGTCATGATCATCTACGGAGAGGCTACATACGTCTGCTACGACATGTTATCCCTATGGAGCGAGTATGCGGATAATGTGATTGGCGGTGCCGTGCCCGACTGCGTCCATTATGTGGCCGAAGAAAAGCCGGACGCACTCGCCGGGGCGTTCGAAGCGTTTTTCACAGGCTCCAACTAACGATTAATATTAACCCGTGCTTGATGTATGCCACCTTCCATGCACACGCTCTCCGCCGCTCAACTCCACAAGCTCAGGCGTTGGAACACGCCAACGATCGCCAACGCGCTTGAGCAGATTTCGCGGGCCGATCCGCTCACCCTCATCAACCACGACGAGACCAGGGATTTCATGCCCGAGACAGGACCGATGGTCGGCTACGCCATGACTCTGGTCATCTCCGGCGGCGACCCGCGTCCCAAACAAGAACAACCCGACAACTTCGCCCGCTACCGCGAGTACCTTGCGTCCGCACCCGGGCCCAAGATCGTCGTCGTGCAAGACGCCGATCACCCGCGCTGCCATGGATCGCACTGGGGCGAGGTTGGTGCCGTCACCGCTCGCGCTCTGGGCTGCGTTGGTACCGTCACCGACGGCGCCATTCGCGATCTGGACGAGATGAAGGCCGCAGGTTTCAAGGCTCTGGCCCGTCGACTGGCTGTCAGCCACGCCCATTGCTGGCCCTTGCGTTGGGGCGTCGAAGTCGAGGTCTTCGGCACCAAGATCCGTCCAGGGCAGCTTATCCATGCTGACAAGCACGGGTTGCCCGACGGTTGGAAGCGCCTGCTGGAGACCGCGCGTTTTATGGATGACAACGAGTGCGACACCGTCATTCCCGCCGGCACTGCCACTGTCGGCCTCACCACCAAAGACATCCTCGCCCGGATGCAGTCTGCTGGCTCCAGCTTCGACGCCAATACGAAACGCCGGTTTCAACGCCGCGGCGAATGGACCTGAGCCCCCGGCCCCGGCGCCTCCCAACGCTGTCGCGCCCCTATTCATCGGGCGCGTCCGGCGAAGGCCCGATGGCGCTATTGGGTTTCCATTTCGAGGCGCGGGATTAATCCCTGCGTAGAATCAACACGGCCCAGGCTTCGTCGCCGGGAGTCTTCAAGTCAATCGCACCGCCGCCGCTGACGACGGATGAATTCGCCCACTCGGACTTGGAAACGTCAAGCCACCGCACTTCGAACTCGTGGTTGGCCCCCGAGAGATCCAGGGTTACCTCGCCATGCCGGGGAAAGTAAACCGCGTACTGTGCGCCCGGTTCCGCGATACAGAAGGCCTCGCCATCCTGGCGGTTCGACAGCAGGTCGTTACGCGGTTCACAACGGAAAAATTCCATTTCGTCCGTGATCGTGCGAATGCTTCGAATTTGCGCTTGAGCCAGCGCGCTCAGACCCAGGCCCGCACCGTAGGCGAGGAAACGGTCTTCCGCTGATGCTATCGGGTAGGGCCGGTGGAAACGGCCTCCGGCGGAACCGCCGAAAGCAATCCGCCACAGGCGTTGAGAGGCCTCTTCAGCGGTTCCCGCCCACCTCATGCCGGACTGGCCTCCGCCTCCGTAGATTTTCACTTGAACGATCGGCCGCGGGTTGTCGGCGATAAGGCTGCGCGCCAGTTGGATCATATCCCAGTGTTCCTGGCCATTGTACGCCGTCGTCTGGGAGATATCAAGGAAGTTGTAAACCTCCGGCATGCTGCGGATGCGGTTGAAGGTTGGCGCCTCAGGATCATCTTCGCGTCGCATTTCGGTGACAAAAACCGTCCGCCCGGCCTCGGCGGCCCGGTCGTGAATGTAGGTCGCCCAGTAATCGCTCCAGGGGTAACGCTCGCTGGTCTCGTTACTTATGCAGTACAAAACGTGAGGGTACTGCAAGCTCACCGACAGCAGTTTATCGACGAACTTTTCCTGGTAGCTTCTGGCGATGGATAGGTCCCTCATTGCCGGCACGGTCTGGAAAAAGCTGTGGTCGGTCGGACTCCTCCCGGGGTTGTAGGTGATTTCTTCGGGCAGTCCGGACTCCTCGGCGGTATAGTTGATATTATTGATTGGATTGTAGGGCTGATAGGCCCAGCCGCCCTGGCCGCCGCGGTCGCCGAAATAGTCCCATCGATCCCAAACCTCGATCTGAACGATGATGTCCCGCTCGTAGGTCATTTTCAGAAACCGGTCGAGGCGATCCCAGTATTCGTCGTTCCATTGATCAAGATCGTAAGTGCCCTCGCCGGTTTTGGCAAAGGGCCAGACATTGCCCTTTCTACGCGATATCATCGCGTTGCGCAAATAATTGCCGCCGGCTTCCACCAGGACATCGAGATGCTCTTCAAGGTGAATCGGTTGATTGAAAAGGTTCTCCTGCCAACTGCCGCCCAAAAGCAGGATCGGTTCTCCTTTGTACTGCCAGTACCACGGATTGGCGTCATAAGGACGTAACACCGGCTCTTCCTGTTGCCCGAAGGCTCTGCTGGCGGACGGTAACATCAGTAGAGAGACCAGAGCAGCCGTGAGAAAACAAGATCCCGCCGTGGTAAGAGCATCCGGAAGAATGCGAGTGTGTTGGATGGGTTTCATTATCGCCTTCGTAAAATAACTTTCGCGTTGGTATCAAGACTATTGTGGACGAGCCTGTCGCATCTGTCACCGACTCCCCCGAAATCATCAGGTATTCCACCTCTTCGGCAATCAGACGCGGTGCACGACTCGTGCTTGTCGCCTCCCCATCACAACCGGGGATCCTCAAGGCCACGTTCCAACGGTACGGTGAATCAAAAACGCATCAACCCCCTACCCCGAATGCTACTCGGTTAAGGGCACTCGTCGTAGCGACGCCTGCAAAGGTGTCGACCCAAGCGCGTCGCGAACGCCTCTCGTTTCGACTCTTCAGTGGAAGATTCGCTACGGAAAACCATCTTATCCGAGTGCCATTCCCCCCCACCCCCGGAAAGAAACCTTCCGCCAGCGCCGCATGACGTTATTCATAACCACCGCTCCCCGTTCCGTTTCATTCGGTTATCCCGTTTAATCGTCGAGCGAACCGCCGCAATCCCGGCGAGAGCGCCTTGTCCCGAAGGGATGGGCAGGGGAAAAATTACTTGGCGAGCCTGCGCTTCACCCATGCAACCACCGGCGTCAGCCAAATGAGCAACACTAAGATGCCCAGCGCCGCAGCTACGGGGCGGGAGAAAAACGCCAGCAGGTTTCCTTCTGCGGCGGTCATAGTCTGAATAAACCGCTCTTCCAGGGGGGGCCAGGATGATTCCAAGTACGACCGGCCCCAATGGAACATTTCTCCGGTGGAGAAGGAAACCGAGGAAATCCAATGCGCCCATGACCAGGACATCGAAGTAGCTGCCATTGTTGATAGCAGGAAATTCAATTTACGTTCCGTCCGACTGGTGCAGAGGTTGGTTATCGACCGCGACGTCGATATCATCGCGTCCATAATGCTGGCGAAGCGTCTCAAGTGCCTCTGTAGTAAATGCGCAATTCCAAGGAACATAAGGAACAGGCCTGAAATCTAAAGCCATTTTGACAATTTGACGTTTATCCATGCAGGTCGTATCCTTTATGAAGTGGGTGTTCTGGGTCGCGCGCGATTGCCTCTTGTTGAGGAAATTCAAGCTCATGGTTTGCAATGGGTGCGTTGGTTTCAAACAATTCGTGCTGCCAGTTGGTATTGTGCAGCGGAATTTCATTGGGATTAAACGGTTCGGGCCTTCCTGCGTTGCGGGCACCTTCATTCATCATCATAATGTACTGATCTGCATTGAGCACATCAACAAATCGTGCCACATTCTGAACCCCCTGATAAAATGAGTAATTCAGGATCAGATCACCCTTTGTGCCGCTTTTGGTGGTAATGAGAACCACCCCGTTGGCTGCCCTGGCTCCATATATGGCTGCAGAGGCTGCATCCTTTAAAACATCGATGGATTCAATATCACCCGGATTGAGATAATCAATGCCACCCACAACCATTCCATCTACCACATACAGCGGATCTGTATTTGCCGGTAGTACCTGCACCGCGAATACGCACCGTGGGTGCTTCACCGGGTTGGCCGGAAAGGTTCGTTACCTGTACGCCGGCGGCCTTGCCTTGCATGGCTTGCTCAACGCGCAATACCGGTAAGGAGGCGATATCGTCCGCATTGATGCTGGAGATGGCGCCGGTGACCACTTTTTTTTGCTGGGTTCCGTAGCCCACCACCACAAACTCTTCAAATGTGATGGCATCGGGCTGTAGTTGAATATTGCGAACGATGGTATCGCCCGGCTCCAAAGTAATTTCCACCAGTTGTTGATACGCTTCCATGGAAGAAAGGGCGTGAAACCGGGAGGAGAGGGCCTCCAGTTTTCCTCCCGGCGCAACCCGGCCACCCACCGCCACCATTGCCTCCAAGCGGTCGACGGCGGTGCGAAGGTCCTCCGATTCCCGAAGCATCCGTGAGGCCGCTTCCTCCGAGGAAAAGGACAACCATACCAGGCGGGGACGGTGGGTTTCCATGGCGGAAACCAGGGCCGGCACCGGAACATCCGCCCCCAGGTTGATCTCCCGCCAGCCGTCGGCGGCCAGCACCAGGGCCGCCATAAGGGAAGGAATGCGGTAGGGATCGCCCGCGGGCGATCCCCCCAGCGCCAGCGGTGCTTCGGCGGGCACCGGGGGCAAAAGAGAGCGCAATACATTCAAGGCATGGATACAGGCCTCCGTCGCCCGGTGCTCCAGGACAATGCCCTCCGTCCCGTGTCTCCACAGATCCCCCAGCCGGTGCAAGGCTCCCGTAACAGGACCGTCGCACAAAGCCGACGGACTTTCCCCATCGAGGTAGCGCCATACCAAAAGCCCTCTGAGCCTTTCCCCGTCCCCTTCCGCCAAGGCCTCCGCAATCTCCGCCTCCGGGTCCGCACCCTCCGACCGAATTCGAGCGGCCTCCACATCCGCCAATCCAATGGCCCCCGGATTCACCAAGGGAATCCCTCCCTGCCGAATGTAGCGCAACGCCTCCCGCAAGGGAATCCGGCGATGCCCCCCCTCCGTGCGCACCACCCGAATCTTCCCTTCATCCGCCCATCGCTTCAAAGAGGATTCGCTGACCCCTATGGCGGCCGCCACCGCCCGGGGAGAATAAAGTTTTTCCACAACCATTTTGAATGTATTGAACGAAAATACAAGTTCGGATAATTTTGTCAAACATATTTTATAAACTGTTCATTAACGACCTACACTATTTCTGAAAAATATCCTGAAAGCGGAGTTGACAATAACCGCGAATTAATGAACGTTTTGAATGTTTTTAACGTTTTGAACACTTTCGCATGAACTCAACCCACAAGCTCCCCCCTTCCTCTTCTCCCGCCCGGTGGTATTCCTCCCTGGTGCAATGGGTTGATGCGGACCACCCTCCCCGTCCCATAGAAGAGAAGCTGCAAGAGCCGGACGAAGTCGACCTCGTCCGGACGATCCCGTTTATCGTGCTTCACCTGGGCTGCCTGGGTGTGATCCTCACCGGCTGGAGCTGGGTTGCGGTGGGAGTGGCGGCGGGCCTTTATTTCCTCCGCATGTTTGCGGTGACGGCCTTTTACCACCGTTATTTTTCCCACCGCACCTTCAAAACCAGCCGCTGGG
>SLOW01000045.1 GCA_007132315.1 Opitutales bacterium | reverse complement strand
CCGTGCTCGCCGCCTGGCTGTAGGTCCCCGCCGCCGAACTGAGTCCGCCCGGCACGTAGGTGTCCTTGAAATACCATTTCCGGATATCGTGATGGGCGTTGGACCCTCCGGTCGAAGCACCGAAACCGACGAAGACATCCCTGCCGTCCAAATGGCCGACGTCGCCCGTCCTCGTCAGTGTGTTGTTGCTCGAGTTGGCGCGGTTGGGCGACGGCCCCCAGGTTGCGGTGACGCTGGACACGTTGTAGTCCACCCAAACGTGCAGTTCCGAACCGTAGAGGCCGGCATTCGTATGAATGGGATCGTTGTTGGCGGGTGCGTGGCTGTTGTCGCCGTTGATCACGATCGCCACCTGATCCGCGTCTGGATCATAATACTGCATCCCGCCTTCGGAGCCGGTATTCTGCCAGATATCGAACTCGATTCCGATCGAGTTGGGGATGCCGCGGTATCCGACGCCACCCCCGCTGTCGCCCACGATCGGCTCGGGATTGTCCTGAATAATGAAAGTCATTCCGTCCGCGGGAAGCGATGTGGTGCCGCCATGCAAATGCATCACGAAATAGGTGCTGAAGCCGTCGGTCAGACGCACCCGATTGCGCCGGACCACGATTCCACTCCGGTTGCTGCCGTTATTGACCACGCGCATGACGCCACCGGTCGTGGAAGCATGCCCCCTTCGCCATAGAAGGGTGTCGGCGGAATCTCCGCCGACGTTACCGCTGTCGAAAGACTCCAGTTCCACCATAATGGCAATGGGAATCGGCGATTCCCCGCGCCCCTCGGAAGGGAACGAAAGCGCCCCCGCGAAGGCCAGCAGCCCCATCATGAAGCCGGCAAGGAGGCCTCGGTTGATCGTCGGCAAGGTCGTCCGATCCAAAAGTGAAGGTGTGGGCATGGCAGGTCCTGCGTTTCAAAAAGTGTGAATCGCAGGCGACGCTGTCGGCCAAAGGACTCAGACCCGACCACCCCCTGCAAAGCTGTAATGGTTTCCCCTATGCCTATTGCGAAAGCAAACCCGTAAACGGGCTATTTGTTGGCTATAGCCCACTACCCTTTTCCCGGCGTGGAACCGGATCGAACTGCGTGGTTCAACGCCAACCCCCCCCTTTTAAGCGTCTCGACGGCGAAACCTTATGCAGCCTGAATTCCAATTGGTTACGGCATAGTTTCAAGATCAGCGCAGCATCGGGCCTTTGCCCGATGGTCCTCGGCGGAAGCGCCGATGCCACGCGAATTTCGACGACCCGGCTTCACCGAGCATCGGTCGGCATGCCGTCAATCCACGTCGTCGATCGTGAAGGTGATCGTGTAACCTTCGCCGGCTTGTTCGATGACGAGGTTGTCGAACACCGCGACGCCGTCTTCGTTGGTGTGGGCGGTGGTCGTGCTCGATGCGGTGAATTCGCCTCCGTTGAGGGTCGCGGTCACCGCGAATCCGTCCCGCACCGGAACATCCTGGGCGTCGAACAGCCTCACTTCGGGGGCGGGTACCGTGGCACCTGCAACCACGGGCTCCGGCTGACGAACCAACACCACCGACTCGGGCGTGCCGGGATAAATGGCGGCGGAGGTCTGCCCGAAGGTCGTTACAAGGGTGTAGTTTCCCTGATCGGCGCCTCCGTCGATCGCGATGTTCGAAACGTTCACCGTCTTGTCGTCGCCGATCTCGGGATCGGCGAAGGCGGCGTCAAAAGCGAATTCCAGATCGTCACCGGCCAGCCGGTCGTCGTCGAAAGTGACGCCGGTGGCTTCCGTCGTGCCGTCGTACGTTTTGTCGTCGGCCTGGAAATCCGACAACGTCAGCGGCCGAGGGGAAATCTCCGCCGTCTCCACCGGGGATCCGTCCAGAGTCAAAGTGTACCGGTCCGCGTCGGCCCCCTCCAAGCCGGCATCGACAATTCGCACGGTTTGTTCCGGACCGGCCGAGGCATCGTCGAAGGCGAGGGCTACGTCCGCCAGGCTCACCGAATGGCTGGAATGGACGTCCGAAAGGTTCAGTTCGGTGCCTGCCATGACGGCGCTCGTCGTTCCATCGTACGTTTTCTTCTGCGGGGTGAATCCGCCGGCGAGGGTCATTTCGCGCGTCAATGTGTCGAAGTGCAGGGAATCTCCGTACGCTGTTCCGGCCTCATTCGTCGCGTATGCGCGGTAATGGATCCGGGTGGCCGGCGCCAGGTCGGTCAGAGTGCCGGAGTACTCACCCGTAGCCGAACTCAGAGAGACCATGTTGTCGTTGAGCTCCGGCTCGTCCGACAACGCCCACACGATACCGGCATCGGAAACGTTCCCCTCCCCGCCGGAAATCACCTCGCCTCCCGCCAGCGCGGAACCGTCGTCGATCTGGCCGGCGACCGCCGTCGTCACTTGCGGAAGCAGGGGCAGGCGGGTCACCTCGATGGTGTAGCTTTGGGTGCTCTCGTCTTCGGCGGTGACCGTTACCGTGACGGCATTGGTCCCGACCGAAAGATCGTCTTCGCCCGAAACCGTCACCGTCGCGTTCTCCTCGTCGTCGACTTCGGCGGTCACCGTCAGCGACTCCACCTCATAGGGAACGGTGGCGGTGTACGTAAGCGTTTCCGGCGAAAAGGTTTCGTTCAGCTCGCTGGGGGCGATCGTCAGGGATTTCAGAGCGGCGTTATCGGAGGCGACAGTCCGGGCGATCACCAACTGCGGCCAGTACTCCTCGTCGTTCGACCCGGTCCCTGTAAAAACAAACTCGTGTGTGCCTTCTTCAGATGCGTCACCCACAAGCACGAAACTGACATCATTCCCGGACGCCAGACGGTCCGTAACAAAACCAGTAACATCGAACTCCAGCCAGGCTTCCGTTTCGGTTACCGGAATCTCATTCGTCAGCTCCGCATCACGCGACGGCGACTGCGCCTCGGATGCGTCCCACGAGTCATCGTAGGATCCCCACAAATGGGCGAAAGCATTCCCCTCCTGACCGGAAACGTAAATCCGAAGCAACACTTTATCGATCTCGCCTTGCAATGCCGGCAGGCCGAACCGGATGGCCGATTCCGCAGGCAGGAGACCATCGTGCGCTCCCACATAATGCAAGGATGGGTCCGCCACAAACCAGGCGTCGTTATCATGATTGAGTTCCAGCGCCGGGACGAGCACCACCGGTCCCATGCCGTCAGTTGTTTGGAAGGTCACTCGCTCGCCGATCGCCGTGTCCACTTCGTTGCTGGCGTAGGCCCAAACGTGGTACTCGGTCTCGGCGGCCAGTTCCGAAAGGACCGCCTGAAACGTTCCGCCGCCACTGCCGGCCGTCACTTGGGTCGCGCCTTCCAGCTCCGGAACCTCGTTCCAGTAAAAGCCCCGTTCGGAGATTTCTCCGCCGCCCGTATCCAGCACCTCGCCGTTGACCGTGGCATACGTGTCCCCGGCGTTGACCGAAGTCCCTGTGGCGACCGCCGGCGCTTCCACCAGTGGCTCTCCCAGATGGAGTTTGTCCAGCCACCAGTCCCCGGCGTGGGCGAAAAACACGTTCACCCGCGAGACCCGAAGGTTGCGGGTGATATCCGCCGTCGCATTCAAACTGTTGTTGGAGTAGGCCGCCGACGAAATCTCCTGGTTGTTCTCGTCGTAAAAACGGATCATCAGGTAAGGCGGAGATGATAGGTCAGATTCGACACTGGTATATTTCAACCAAAGCCCGTAAAACTGAAAGGAGTTGCCGTCGGTCCGTTGGATACTAAAGCCCCAACCCGGAATACGGCGCCTGGTGGAGCGCCGCGCTGTTGTTGTGGCCTCCGCTGGAAACGTTCTGGAGATCGGCGTTGATAACCGTGCCGATCTCAAACTCGATCCCGTCCACGTTGATCCGGGCCGTGTCGTACCAGGTTCCCCCGTGGAGCAAGGTCGCCGGCGTGCTGAAATCATAGACTGCGCCCCCGGAGGCCAACGCTCCGTTGGCGCAAGAAAGCACGCCAAGAGCAAGCATCAGGGAACGAACCATTCTTAAAAGGGAACGTTTCATCATCATGCCCGAATTACTCGGACTTCAAAACGTTGCGTCAAACAAAAAACTAATGGATTCCATTAACTTTGTTTAAGGATTTTACTTATAATGACTTATTTATACTTCGGGATTCACCGAAAACAATCCCGAAGACCGAGCTGTTTCTCGGATCCGTGCCATTGTGACTTCGACCCATGGCAATAATACCGAAGCCGAAAAGTCGAATATCGTCCCCGATTTTCACCACAATCCGCGAGCTGCAAGCACGCAAATCCACCCTCACGGCTTTGGTTCCGTCGATTCCATTACCTTTATTAAGGTCAAATACAAAGTAATCTATATCTCACAAATTTCCGTCTTCTCTCGGACCCGAATTCGAATTCGCACGACTTTCGCGATTGACAGGACAACGGGGTACCATCCACGAATTGGCAGCGTACTCTCGGTCTCGTCTTGTAGCGGCCCAGGTCGGCGACCAGCTCCCAGCCGCGAAGCAATCCAATTTGGATCCCTCCGAAAGACCGGCTGGTAAAAAAGTCGCTACAACCGGAAACGCACCGTTCATGATTCGCACCGCACTCGTTGAGCCCGACGATACTCTCCGCCGGGAACTGGCCGAAACTCTGGAAGTGGAAGAGGATTTTCAAATCGCTTTCGAAGCGGATTCGGCGGAATTGGCTTTGCACAGGCTGACGATTCATCCAGTTAACGCCCTGCTCGTGGACCTCGATCTTCCGGAGATGTCCGGAACCGAGTTCATCACCGAGGTGCGAACGGCTTTCCCCCGCATGATTCTCCTGGTGAATACGGTGTACGAGGACCGGAACACGGTTCTGACCGCTTTGCGCCGAGGCGCCTCCGGGTACATTCTCAAAGGCAAGAACGCGCTGGACATCGCTCAATCCACCCGGGAAGCGATCCTCGGCGGCTGCCCCATCAGCCCCGGCCATCGCCAAATGGATCACGGAATACTTCCTGGAACAATCGCGGCATGAGGACTTGTGCACTCTCGATTTAACGGAGCGCGAGCTTCAACTTCTCAGACACTTGGCCGCCGGCAGGATCTACAAGGAGATCGCGGACGAGCTTCATATCAGTCCTCACACCGTCCACGCTTACGTGCGCAAGATATACACGAAGCTTCAAGCCAGCGGCCGCAAGGAGGCGATCAAGCGGGCCCGCATGCTCGGCTACCTGCCGGCGAAGAAATACTCCTCCAACCCGGTCTAGCTTGAATGCCGCTAGGTTAAGCCCAAAGTAGAACACGCTTCTCCCGGCAAGCACGGGAGAAGCCTAAGCTACTCTCGATCCAGCGCCTCCCGGTCGCGCCGCAACGCTCACTCGTCCACCGGAACCGACGACAACAGGAAACGGGCGGCGGCACGACCGTCGGCAATCAGGTGATCGCGCTCCCGTGCGTAGATATTGCGATCCCAGGCATCAACAT
>SLOW01000276.1 GCA_007132315.1 Opitutales bacterium | reverse complement strand
TCTACTGCTCCTGGATGATAGCGGCCGTCTGTTGCATTTGCAGGGGGATCCTGAATGGATTTCCTCATGGTCCACGATTCGTGAGTCAGGGCAGGTTATGGAGCCTATTGTGCAAGTGGCCAATGGCATCACTCATTACCTGGCTTTGCATGCCGACGGTTTTGTGTATTCCTGGGGACGGAATCGAGAAGGTCAATGTGGACATGGCATGTTCAGTCCCTTCCAATACCCCAACCGCGACGCCGCACCCGTTTTGGGACCGGATGAGATGCCGCTCCTGCGAGGGGTAAGGCAGGTGGCGGCCGGGCACATGCGAAGTCTGGCTCTTGTCGGAGACGGACGGGTGATGCAATGGGGGAATATCAGTGGTTATCCCGCCGAGATGAGCGACCGGCCGGTTCCATTAATCGATGAAGAAGGGAAGCCGATCGACGGTGTGACTGACATTGCCGCGGGCGGATCGGAGCTGGCCGCGGTTCGAACCGGCGGAACGGTCTGGACCTGGAGCGAGACGGATGTTCCCACTCGTCTGGAAGGCGTGAATGGGGCGATTGAATTGTCGCTCGGTGAAAATCACGCCCTCGCCCTGCTCGGTAACGGAAGCGTGGTCGCCTGGGGTGACAATCAGTATGGTCAGTTGGGGCAAGGACACATGGAGCCGGTTTCCGGTCCGGTGACCGTGGCGGGATTGAGCAATATTACGGCGGTTACGGCCGGACCGCATTACAATCTGGCTCTGAATACGGCCGGAGAGGTTTTCGCCTGGGGAGTGAACCGGTCGGGCCAACTCGGGGACGGAACCCAGGACGATCGCGCCGAGCCGGTAAAGCTCACCGGATTGCCCGAAATTCGCGAGATTGCGGCCATCGGCGGGTCCTCGGCCACGAATGCC
The DNA here is from genome assembly GCA_007132315.1 of Opitutales bacterium. Lineage (GTDB taxonomy): Bacteria > Verrucomicrobiota > Verrucomicrobiia > Opitutales > T3Sed10-336 > SLOW01. The sequence continues at coordinate 4,531 of SLOW01000276.1, read as the reverse complement.
GGAAATGCGACTTTCGCCCTGGATGCGGAGGGCCACCTGCACTACTGGGGTGCGGTCCACACGCTGAACCCGCATCTGGGTGTGACACTGCTTCCGAAACTGGATGCCAGGATCAATGCCGGGGATATGGACATTCAATTGGTCAGACTGGATGTGGATCTTAGAGAGGCGGTCGAAGGCGGAGAAATATTCCCCGAACCCGGTTCGTATGTTTATAATCCCGGTACTGAAGTTGAATTGCGGGCGGTGACGAAGGAAGATTACCGGTTTGTGCGGTGGAGTGACGGTGCGGCCAATCCGCGCAGGACGCTTGTACTGGAGGACAATCGTGCACTGACCGCCGAATTTGTCCTGATAGAACCGACCATGCAGTTGGAACATGTGACGGCATCTCCAAATCAACCGGTCCAAATGCGCCTCCTTATGGAAGACGGCAAAGAACCTTACGCCGGGTTCAACGCCGCGTTGCATCTGCCGCCCGGTATCAACCTGGTACGCGCGACCCGCGGTTTCGATGTCGGCGATGCATTTCGATTCGACTACACGACCCGGCCCGCCCCGGACGGAGGCACTCTCCTGAGCTTGATCGTATTCAGCGCCGATGACAGTGTTGACGTGCGGAACGGTGAATGGGCGGTACTGACTTTCCGCACGACAAGCCGGGCCGAGGGCGGCACCCTGCCGGTCTCCTGGGTTGACGGTGGCGCCTGGACCCGTTGTCCGGATGCGGTTCTGGCGCGGGAAGGGAATCTCGACACCGTCAGGCCCACGCGTGAACCCGGTTCGATAACGATCGAAGTTGAAAACCGGGTACACGCCGCCTTACGAATCGCGGCACATCCGGCGGCGTCCGACCGTATGTCACGCGCTGATTTCTCCGGTTATCCGAGCCGTACGCACCATCACCAGGGTGAGCCTTATGTCGCCGAGATCTGGCTCCATGCCACCGGATCAGGTACCGCCGGTATCGAAAGTGCCTATATGAATCTTGTTATTCGCGATTCGGATGGAGGGGTTGAAGAGCCGATCGCATTCGATGCGCTACGGCACGGCGGCCTCTTCGATTCGAACACGGGAGGGACAATCGAGAAATCATCCTTGCGCAACTTCGGCGGCGGGAGCACGGGGACAAGCGGTGCCGGGCGCGGCGAATGGGTGCGACTGGGATGGGTGGAAGTATTACAGGTGAATGATGCGGCCTTTCATTCGATTGGCCTGTCTGCCGGAGATCAGCCGCCCATCATGGCGGGTTCGGCGGAACTCGATGACATGGCGATTCTCGGCAGCCCGGTAACCGTGCGAATCCAAGAGGACTTGCCTGTGGCGGCCGAGGGCACCCCGCACTGGTGGCTGGATGAACACGGCCTGATGGAACCCGGGATACTGGATTACGACGAAGCCGAGCGGACCGACTTCCGCGGCGACGGCATTACCGCGCGTCAAGCTTATATAGCCGGGATTCATCCCAGGAATTCAGCGTCGCGTTTTGTCATCACCGAGATCACGTATGAGGGAAATCAGGACCGAATCTCCTGGCTCGGTGTCGCAGGACGGCGTTATTGGATTTATCGTGCGACCACATTGGTGCAGCCGAATTGGGAGGTGTTGGGGATGAAAGATTCCCATTCGAATCGGATGCTGACATATACACGCGAACATGCTGACGACACCGAGGTAAAGAGATTTTATCGCGTCGGCGTCGAACTGATGCCGTAGAAGGTGGTTGAAGTGACGTCAGGGCGTTTCTGTGGGAATGGTGGTTTGACGCCGGTACAGACGTGAATGCGCGAATCCGCGGAGTTCCTCCCGGCTTATGGGAAGAGAGTGCGGGCAAAGGCGGGAACCGCGGGAAGCAAAACGACGGCGGCTACGGCGGGCCCGCCCAGAGCTCATTGCCGGGCGGGCTACCTCAAAGCCGTGACACGGAACGGAAAGACGCTCATAAGCCATTCTGTTTATTTGCTGCCTCAAGTGGCAGCCGACTTGACGAAAAGTGAACATGTGATCACTTTTTGTGGGTATGACGAACCATCGACAAGCAGAGGGGGGTGACCGGGCTGCCGTTGTCGCGGAGCTTCGGGAGCGTATGCGGGGAGCGTTTTCACCGGCTTGCTTGCGGGAGGAGAAGCGTTTCAACTTGGCTTTGCCGGGAATAGACGGGGTGTGCGGGGGCATTCCCGCCGGCGCGTTGACCGAGGTGGTGGTCCCGCCGGCTTCCGCCGGCAGCGGGCTTATCCTGGAGGCGCTGGTGGAGTTGGCGCGGCGCGAAAGCGCATACCTGGCTTTGGTTGACGGGAGCGACAGCTTTGATCCGGAGACGATGGGGGTGGAGGGGCTGGATCAGCTTTTCTGGGTGCGTTGTTCCCGGCCGGAGCAGGCGCTGGAGGCGGCGGACATTCTGTTGCGCGACAGCAATTTCCGGTTTCATGTCGTCAATTTGAGCCACCACGATCCCGGCCGCTTGAAAAAGATGCCGGGGCACGTCTGGTACCGGTTTCAGCGTCTGGCCGGGCAAGAGGGAGTGGTGGTGGTCTTTTTTTCTCCCGCGGCGTCGATCCCCAGCGCCCGGCTGCGGTTGTCTTGTCCGGCGGCCGGCGGCATCGAGCGGTTGGATTGGCCGCGGCGACGCCTGGCCGCGGAGTTGCGGGTGGACGTTCTCCGCGATCACCGGAGGGCTGTGCCGGGCAAGGGAGGGAAAAATGGCTTATTGGGTCTGGCGGCTTCCTGATTTTGGTTTGCAGGCGGTTCGTTATGCCGACCCGAACCCGGGGCGGGAGCCCGAGGCGCTGACGGTCGAACGCGCCCGGCGAACCCTGCTCGAGGCCTGCAATGAGGCCGCCCGCGCCGCTGGGGTGGAGCCGGGATTGAGTGTTTCCCGGGCGCTGGCCCGTTGTCCGAGGTTGCGCCTGGTGAGCCGTTCCGTCTCGGCGGAGAGGCGGCTCGATGCCTGGTTGCGGGCCGCGGCCTGGCGGCACTCGCCTTACGTGGAGTTGACCCGTGTGGGAACGGTTACGTTGCGGGATCCGGTGCCTTTCCTGCCCGACACCGTGTCCCGGGCACCCGAAATCGATTTGCGGCGGGGGGGCGGTCCGACTCCGGATCTGGCCGAATTCGCCACCGGCTTGACGTGTGCCGTGGCACCGGAGGTCCGAGTTTCCGGACCGGAAGCTCTGGACCGCCTGCCCTTGGCGTACCTGGGGCTTTCCGAGGAAACCGAGGCTGTTCTGGAGTCGTGGGGGTTGCGGGACTGCGGGGCGTTTCGTCGTTTGAGCCGGGAACAGATCGCCGGGCGGCTGGGGCCGGCGGCGGCCGGGATCTGGGACCGGCTTTCCGGACGCGAGGTCCGGCCTTTGCGAATCGCGAAACCGCCCAGGCGTTTTGTCGCGGAGTTGGCCTTGGAGTATGCGATCGAAACGCTGGAGCCGTTGCTTTTCCTTCTCCGCCGTTTGTTCGACGAATTGTCGATGGCGCTGGAAGGCGCGGTCAAGGTGGCCGCGGCGATCCACCTGCGGCTTGCATTGGAAAACGGGCATTCGCCCTACGTTCGCACGTTTCGTTTGCCGGAACCGACCCGCCGGCCCGAGATCCTCTTGCGCGCGGTTCATACGGTTCTGGAAACGTTGCGCCTGGAACACCGGGTGGTCGGGGTGGCGCTGCGCATCGTGCCGGCTTCCGAAAACCCCCGGCAACGGGATATGCTGACCACGGAATTGCGCGATCCCCACCGCTTTAACGAAACCCTGGCTTGCCTGGCGGCGCTGGTCGGACCGGAGGCACTGGGAACCCCGGCATGCCGCGACACCCACCGTCCCGACGCCATCGTCCTGCGCCCGCCGGGGTCCGTTCGGCCGCCCGCCGGCGATCCGGAAAGCCGTTCCCCGGAGCACGAATACCGGGGGTATTCGCTCGACCGTTTCCGTCCTCCCCGCCGGGTGTCGGTGAGCGTGCGCGCCGGTCGGCCGCACGCGGTGGAATCCGCCGTTTGCCGCGGTCGCATCGTCGCCGCTCGCGGTCCCTGGCACGGGAGCGGGGAGTGGTGGGAGCGCCTTCGTTACTGGAGGGAGGTCGAGTGGGACGTCCAACTCGAAAGCGGGATGCTCCTTCGCCTGGTCCGGGCGAGAGGCGACTGGTGTCTCGCCGGGATCTACCGGTAGGTGCCGCGGGCGCGCGATCTTTGTCATTGGCCATGTCCTTTTCCGCCGGAAAAGCCTCCTATGTCGAGCTTCACGCCCGCAGCGCTTTCAGTTTTCTGCGGGGGGCCTCGCTGCCCGAAACTATCGCGGCGGCGGCTTCCGAAGCCGGTCTCCCGGCCATGGCCTTGTGCGACCGCGACGGGGTTTGCGGCATTCCCCGGTTTGCCGCGAGTGCCCGGGAAAAGGGGATGTATCCGATTACCGGATGCGAACTGACGCTCGAAGACGAAACCGTGCTCCCCGTGCTTGCGGCCGGCCGTGAAGGATACCGGAATCTTTGCCGGTTGCTCACGACCGCCAAGCTGCGTTCCCCGAAAGGGGAGGGCCGGGTGCGGTGG
>SLOW01000082.1 GCA_007132315.1 Opitutales bacterium | reverse complement strand
GACGCCCCCCCAGGCCTCGTTGAGAGCGGCGATATCGGTGTGCCTCTCCCGCAGTTGGCGAACGAACTCGATTTTGGCGGGACGGCTCGGTCCGGCGGCGAAGAGGATCGGCGCCAGATCGTTGGGCCATTCCAGTTCGTTGTAAATAATAACACCGAGGCACCACGGATCTTCCCGAGCCCACTCGTGAGCTTCCAGCGCGTCGCGCAACGCCTCTTCGAAACGAAGATCGAAGGGATCCGGAAGAAAATGGCCCCCACCGTGGTTCAAGTTGGTGCGCCAGGTGCCGATCATGAGGGTATAAGGCGTGCGCCCCTGCCGCATCATTTCTTCGTCGGACCATCCCCCCAAGGTATTTATACCCCAGGAGCGCAGGCGGTTGTGAGTGAAATCACGCGCTCTATCGATCCCCTCGTCCCCCCATGCGCGGACGAGGTTCGCCCGGAGGAAATTGGCATCCCGGGGCGATTCCCCCGCGGGCGGATGGAAGACAAACGTCATCGGGCTCCCTCCCGGCCCCCGTAAACGGTAGCCGCCGTCAACCCGCTCGGCCTGGCTATTCTCCGGATGAGTCACGCGCTCAATCTCAAACGACGTTCCCGGATCGAACAGCGACTCCACCTGCCGCGGCGTGCCGGAGGCAGAGACCGGCCACAGCACGCTCAAGGCAAAAAACGTAACCGCGACGACAGTCGGAAAAGTAATTCGGTTCATGACGGCCCGCTCCTCATGGACGAACCCTGTCGGGTTCCTCATTATTCATCAGGGCCTTATGAATGCCCCGGGTCACATCCTGCCAAGCCCGGCTTTCCTCCCACCAAGGCTCGGCCAAACCTTCTTCCCAAGACTCCAGGTCGGACTTCATCGACAGGAACTGCTCGCGGTTTTCCTCGGACAAATCCCTGGTCTCGCCCAGATCGTCTCCCAAATCATACATCACGTATCCATAATCCTCGAGACGAATCAGTTTCCAATCTCCGTCGCGCATGGCCGCCCCTTCTTCTTTCCTAAAAAAAAGCTTTTGATGAGGTTCCCCATCCTTTTCACCTGTCAGAAAGGGCAGCAAATTCACGCCGTCCAGGGGTCTCCCCGGTGTTTCTTCCACCCCGGCCGCGGCCATGGACGTGGCAAAGATATCCAGAGCTGAGGCCAATCCATCGAACGTCCGTCCGCCATTAATCCCCCCTGTCCAGGAGACAAAGAAGGGCACCCGATGTCCGCCTTCATACTTATTGCCCTTCCACCCTTTCAACGGCTCGTTGCTTGAATCGTTGAAATAAGAACCGCCGTTGTCACTGAGGAAAAGGATCAAGGTATTCTCCAGCTTCCCCTGCTCCTCCAACTTCCCGACAACATCACCGACCGCGCGATCCATCGCCCACATCATCGCCGCAAGGATCTGACGAGGGTGCCCCTCAAAACGGGCCAGATCCTCCTCCGTCGCTTCCATGGGCGTGTGGGGAGCCAGAAAAGAAAGAAAGATGAAGAAGGGATCCTCATTCAACTCTTCGAGGAAGCGGACGACGCCGTCGCCTTGAATGTCGGTCAAATACCTCTCAGTGAGCGGAGCATGCTCCCGGTTTTTCATCATCGCCCGGGGATGCCCCGGCGGAAAATCTGCGGGAAAATAGCTCCTGGATCCGCCCAGGAAGCCGTGAAAATAGTCGAAGCCCCGGTTATTCGGATGGTATCGCTCCTTTTCTCCGAGATGCCACTTTCCAAATACCGCCGTTTTATAGCCGTGCTCCCCCAATACGTCGGCGATCGTCACTTCCTCGACATCCATTCCGAGATTGGGCGGCGGCAGGTTGGCTTCGTGTCCGAAACGCTGCTGGTAGCGGCCCGTCATCAAGCCCGCCCGCGAGGGACTGCAAACCGTTGCGCTTACGTGAGCATCGGTGAATACCACGCCCTGTTCCGCCAGCCGGTCCAGGTTGGGGGTCTCTATATCGGCGGAACCTTGAAACCCGGCATCATTGTAGCCTTGGTCATCGGTGACAATCAGGAGGATATTCGGTTTCACGGCTTCTTCCGCCGCAACCGGCTGCACGATTATCGAGCAAGAGGCGGCAAAACCAATCAAAGACGGAACAACGGACCTCAAATTCATGGGAATTATCATTTTGTGTTTACTCTTCAGTCTGAAAACAATGTGAAGCCATTGTGGATACGCGGTTTTGAAAACCAAGACTCCCTCCACTCCAGCCAACCTGCCATTCGAACAAAAGCCCGGGCCGCTTTCGGCCGACCCGGACTTTTCTGATGAAGCTCTATTGTTGTTGCCTGATCTTCAAGCGCAGAAATCCTTTGCTCGCCCCTTCAGGGAGGTTGCCTATGGCTTCAACCTCACGGACATCCCCTTCTTCGTCGATAGGACCAAAGATTTGATCGACGTGCGGCTCGCCCGCCAACCAGTCAATGAGATCATCCGAGACTTCCGGAATGTATTCGATGTCGTCAATGTCCGTGCGTTCCCGATAAACCAGCTTAAAATCCCCATCCTGGTAATCGAGCCGGGGAAGATCGGTGGACGAGACCGGTGTCCAGGGCGGCAGGTTGAGGGCGTATTTCATGAGGTTCGTGACTCCGTCCCCAGCGGGTGTGGCATCCGGCCCGCTAACCTCCAGGTTCTCAAGCTCTCCTTCGAAATGCTCCTCACGCCATGCCTCGAATCCGGCGACATCCACGATTATAACGGAGTCCATCGAGAGCGTGCTGAATTCCCAGATCGGGGCTCCGTTTTCTGCGTTGCCGTCCGAATGGCGTGCAAAAAGGCCGAATCTCTTCCGCCCGTCGAGGTCCTCCCCAACCGTTGTGGATATCATCCGCGTGCGCCCGGTGGCATCAGTAAGGGAAAATTCGATACTCCAGACACCGGCTTCGCGAACACCTTCGGCCGCCAGGGTGTAGAACGTTTCGAGGCCTGGACGGGCATCGCCAAACAGCACAAAGTAGTTGTTTGTGCCTTCCGGCAAGGAGCCCGCCCCCGCCGCGGAAGCGCCGCCCAGGGTGACTTGTTCCCCATCAGAGTACTCGTTAACCCAGAGTCGGTGCCAACCGACCCCGCGACTTACCCCGACGAAATGATCGGTCCGGTTAAAGCCGTCTCGCAGCCAATCTGGCTCCAGGCCCGAGGCGCGAATATCCCACGCGACGTACACGCTGACCCCCGTGTTTCCGGCTGCTGAACGGTCATCGACCGTAAACTGAAGATAGGATTCGCTTGCGTCTTCGACTCCGTCTTTGTCCGTGAGAATCCCATACAGAGTTCCATCGGGAGTCAGTTCATCCGGCATGCTCACGACCACAGTGGGCTTGCCGCCGCTGGTCACCTCAATATCGTCGATATACCAACCTTCGAAATCACCAAGCATTGCAGGATCACTCACAAAACCGAACTCGAGTGCAATCCGGCGGCCCGCAAATTCCTCCAGGTCGAACTGTCGCTCGGTCCACTCGGAAATGTCCTCGCTGTAGAGAGCGATTTCCGTCGTCTCCTCCGGCGCCGCATCCAAATCCACCACCGATACGGTCACGTAGTGGAAAAATCCGTCCCCGTCCGGCAAATTGTCCACAGACAAGTATTCCTGGAAGCTGAGCATCGCCTCTTCAGCGTCGGTCAAATCGATTTCAGGGGAGCGCAGCCAGGAATCGCTATTGGTTGAATAGCTCCCATCCAAACCAGTCGTCGCCACTTGCGAGCCGTTAAAGGCTTCCCCGGGGCCGTAGTCCGGTTCTCCAATCTCCCACTGGTCGGCCGTTTCATTGTTACTTCCGCTGGTCCAGCCGGTGGCACCGTTGTCGAAAGTCTCGGCAAAAATAACCTCTGACGCCTCATAAACGGGAGATCCCACAGCAAAAGTGACTTCATTCGCGCGGTCGGCCAACCCGGCGTCATTCTCGATCCTGGAAGGGATCAGACCGTTCCAGGCGGAACTCTTTAGAACCTCTTGACTGGAAGCATCCACCAGTTGCAGCTTGGAGGTTCCTCCCTCTTCACGGGGCAACCATTCCGCCCGAATTGCGTTCTCATCGCCATCCCCAAGTAAAATGAAGCCAATGGCGTTGTCGCCTCCCTCCTGAAGGCGCGGAACGCGGATCTCACCGTGCAGGTCGAACCCGAGCTCCGGATCGAAATTGCCGACACTGGTCCGCATCTCGGCGGTGTCGACCTCCGTCTCCGAAGTTCTCATCACGGTCCAGTTGTGGTGGTTCAAGCTCCAGTCGCCGGTCTGATGGGGCGGTCGCAAGAAATAGTCATCGGGAGATTCCGTTATGGCGCCCGGTCCTTCACTCAGGATGAACCAGGAGCTATTGTCCTCGGGGTTCCAGGCATTCTGGTCGAAAAGCAGACTGACCTGCTCACGAGCCTCGAACGCCCGTTCCCAAAGGTCGAAAGTGCCCGCGGTCGTATCGACCTGCATGCCCGAAGCCGTATAATAATTTGAAATCCAAGCCGGAACCGCTGCATTCACGTCATGAGCGATATAGACGGTCGTCGGACGGTCCAGCGAGAATCCCAGGTAAGAGGCCAGATCCCCATCCGGCAGGAGGGCTCTGTCGACCCACTGTTCACCGCTAACAGTGACGTTTTGCTCATTCCCGGACAGGTCGAACAAGGTATCTCCTTCGCCTTCATTCATCGGCCAATACCCAACCAGACCTGGCTGCTCTTCTGGGTTTTCCAGCAATTCAAAACGGTTCGCGTTCAAGTCCTCCTGACTGCGAGCGACATTCCAGATGCGTGTTTCAGCGATCCGGCTGGACCACTCTCCGAAATTCGGGTTATTCTGCCAACGGGCGATCGAGAAATTTTCATAAGGAAACGTGTATCCCGGACCGTCGGATGTAGCCGAATCCACCTCTTCCCCGTTGACGAAAAAGCGAAGTTCGTTATCCGCGTCATGCGTGACCGCAAGATGATACCAGACTCCTGTTTCCAGCATCTGATCCCACATCACATTGGTCCACACTCCAGGGGGCCACGGTTCTGTCTGGAGCGCCGCGCCGAACGAGCCGTTGCCGGGATTGTAACGAATCGTCATGGCTCCTCCTCCCATTTGGATGAAACGTTTTTGGGTGGAAAAATCAAAATCCTCAGGCAGAGACACCCAGGTTTCCACCGTGAACGGCGTGTCCTCGAAGGGCTCCGCAAACGGGTCCCGATCATTAACATGGTAGTCCTCCGAACCCAACAATTCCAGCACGGTCGCCGAAGGGGGGCCGGTTTCCATAAGCAACTTGTCGGTTTCGGTTTGAAAGGCCAGGTTTCCGTCCAGCGCCGCCGGGAGTGAAGTGATCGTATCGCCCGTATTCACATAAATTTCAGCCCCTTCGTGCACGGTTGCCAACGAGAAACGCCCGGAAGTCAGAGACTCTTCAATTTCTATAAACCGCACATCTCCAAACCTGGTCTCAATCGGCATGTTGATTGGAG
>SLOW01000277.1 GCA_007132315.1 Opitutales bacterium | reverse complement strand
TGATTGTTTTCGTCGATTGGAAAGTGGCGTTGATTGCCGCAACGGTGATCGGAGGGGCGTACGGAGGCATCTACCTGTTTCTTCGGGGAACTCTCGCCCGGATTGGCGAGAAGCGGGTTCGCGTCAATAAGAAGCGGTTTCAGGCGGTCCAGGAAGCATTCGGTGCGTTCAAGGAAGTGAAGGCGATGCAACGGGAACCCTTTTTTGTGAATGCCTATAGCCGTCCCACGCGCAAGTTCAGCCGCTATATGGCACTCTTAAGCGTTCTGAAATCCCTTCCCAAGCACGTTCTCGAAATCATAGCATTCGGAGGAATGGTCCTCCTGGTATTGTACTTCCTCACGGCGTATGGGGACTTTCGCGAAATAATTCCGATATTGAGCGTTTACGCTTTCGCCGGATACCGGTTGATGCCCGCCATGCAGCATTGCTTTTCTTCGCTCGCGTCGATTCGATTCAGTCATTACATCATCGACGTGCTTTACGCCGATTTCTTTGGCGCGCCGTTCAATCAAGAAAATGGATCTGCACGTAAGGACCGCGCTGATGCTCCTGTCACGAAGCCGGGCGAGCGACTTGTGTTTCGTAATGAGATCCGGATTGAAAATGTGTCGTTTAACTACCCTTCAAGCGACCGTCCGGCCTTGCACGAAGTGAGTCTCGCCATTCCGCACGGGCAGTTGGTGGCGTTTTGCGGGGTGACGGGTTCCGGAAAGACGACCCTGGTGGATCTTTTGATGGGACTCTTTCCGCCGGAAAGCGGGCGGATTACGGTTGACGGAATCGTGCTCGATTCAACTAATATCTCGCGGTGGAAGCCGAACATCGGTTACGTCCCGCAACAGATATTTCTTTCGGACGACACGATCGCGCACAATATTGCTTTCGGCCTCAACGAAAAGGAAATCGATATGGCGGCGGTGGAGGAAGCGGCGCGTATTGCTCAAATTCACGATTTTATCACTGGCGAACTGTCAAAGGGCTACGAAACCGTCGTCGGCGAGAGGGGAATACGGCTCAGCGGGGGCCAGCGGCAGCGGCTCGGCATAGCGCGGGCGCTTTATCACAAGCCGGAAGTCCTCATCTTCGACGAGGCGACAAGCGCGTTGGATGGCGGCACGGAAGACAGCGTGATTCGGGCGATTCAGGGGATGGCCGGCAGACGTACAGTGATCATGGTCGCCCACCGGCTCAGTACCGTTAAGGACTGCGAACAGATCCTTTTCCTGAGCGAGGGAAGGGTCAAGGGATGCGGACGCTATGAAGAGTTGATCGCCGAGAACCGGGAGTTTCTTGAGATGGCGGGAAGCTACGCCAGGCAAACCGAATAGGCCCGAAAGACGCCTTCGCCCGGAATGAGATTGGATCGAACACCTCATCGCGAGAGGTTGCTTGAAAAGATTTGTCCTTCGTTTTCGCACTGTTTCTAATGGCGGAATCATTGACAGCAGGATCATTTTTAAAAGGCAAATCCTTCTCCTATGGAAGTTTAACGATCTTAGGTTTGTCCTGCTTCCAGCAACAACGAAATGCTTCTAAAAATCCTATTCAAAACCTTCTTCAAGAAATGATTCTGCCGTAAATCATTCTGCCAAAAATCTCCATATTCCGTGTTCCCATTATGACAGAATCATTGATAGTAGAATCATTTAATTGTTTGCCTCGCTAATTCTCATGGAAATTGACGTTGTTGTTCCCTGGGTTGACGGTTCCGACCCGAAGCATCGGGAAAAGCGGGCGCACTTTCTCAAGACCACAGAAGAAGGTGCCGGCGTTGAGGCCGCGGCGATTGACGACAAACGCTTCGTCCAAAACGACGAGATCCGGTACTGCCTGCGCTCGATCCACAACCACGCACCGTGGGTGAGGCGCGTACACCTTATTACGGACGATCAATATCCCGATTCAATTGATGAGCGACTCGCCGAAAAATACGGGATTTTCCGTGTCGATCACCGGACCTTGTTTGCCGGATGCGAGGATTTGCTGCCGACATTCAGCACCCGGGCAATTCAGGCGATGACCTGGCGAATTGCGGGACTGTCCGAGTACTTTATTTCGTTCGACGACGACATGTTTTTCGGAAAACCCGCCCTTCCGGAATTGTTCTTTCGCGATGGAAAGCCCATCTATCGAGGTGCCTGGCGTCCGATTCGGGGGTTGCAGGAGGCGGGAATTTACGAAGCGGGACTGATGAATGCGGCGCTTGCGATCAACCCGGCCGCCGAAAGGTACTTTCATCCCGCACATCTCCCCGCTGGCCATCGGGTGTCGGTGTTCGAAAAGCTGGCAGACGAATTTCCGGAGCGATTTCGCGCCATCGCGGCGGGCCGTTTCAGAGATCGAAGCCAGTTTCAGCCGAACTCGCTTTTTATCAATCATGCGATCCACCATGGAATCGCCGATCATGAAGAACCCGGAAAGCGATTCGGAAAGAAGATATCGGGAAACGCTTCCGCGCGAAATTTTAAGTCCCGCCTGAGGCTGCGGATGACCCTCCGGGCGATGAGCAGAAATCGTTTTTCGCTTATTTGCCTGAACAACTGGCCCGAAGTTGAAAAACGTGCTCCGAAGTTGGAAAAGGCAGTTGCACGTGCCTGCGGTCCCGCGGCTCCCTTTGAGCGATGCCAGGTGAACGTATAGAGATCATCGGCCCGCCCGGGGCGGGAAAGTCCACGATTTACCGGGAGGTGTGCAAGCGTTGGGCTCGAACGTCGCCCTGGGTTCATTCGGGTGTCCTCCTTCCGCCCGCGGTAACCGGACTGCGCTCGCTCCGAAGGTGGATTGGATTCACTCTTCGGAATTGGTATAGGGGCGAACGATCCAGAGCGAATGGGTCCCTGGGTGTTGAATTCATTTCCGAAAACCAGGAACTTGTCGAATTTCTGTGGGAGGCAATCGATCGCAACTGTGTGAATTACATTGATGGACTTGATGTCCGGTTGCGCGCCGCGTTTGTGCTCTACAAGGATATGGAACGGATCCAAGCCATCAGGAATGCCAATGATCGGCGTCCCTGCCTCATGGTGGAAGGCCTGCTCCAGAAGTCATTTCTCCGCGGACCCGACGGAGCGATCTCCGACAAGCGGATCGACAAGTATTTGTCCCTGATTCCCTTTCCGAAAACGGTATTTATCGCCGATGTCGCCGATGTCGATGCGATTGTTGAACGAATTCTTAGGCGAAAGAAGAGAAACGCCTCGGAATCGGGATTGGATGAGACGGGTTTCCGTAATCGAACGCTCCAGTGGCAAAAGCAATTTCAGATGATGGAGAATTGTCTTCGGAAACGCGACATCCCTGTTTTCCGAATCGATGCGGCCGAACCCGTCGATGTCAGTGCCGGCAGGGTGGTTGAGATACTGAATCAGACCGGAAATCACGATGAGCCAGATCAACAGTGACCTCAACACGGCGGCGCCCGCACCAATCACGGAGCGCCGCGCTTCAGCCGGCGAATTCAATGTTCCGAGATTTCTGCAGCGCAGATTCTTCGGTTTAATCGCGAAGCCTTAATGACAGATAAGAAAAAACTTCTCCTCGTCTATCACCGGATTCCGTATCCGATTCGCAACGGATCGGATAAGGCGCGTTTTGCGCTGCTTCGCGTATTGAGCGAGTTCTTCATGATCACATTGATCTGCCCCGATCCGCACCCGGATTCCCGGAAGGACGACATCGCCAAAGTTGAACGATTTTGTGAGCGGTTTGCTGTGGTTCGAACCGCGAAATCAGAGAAATCCCTCATAGGCAAGGTATCGCAAATGGCGAACGCCACACTGGCGGGAGTACCCCTCAAGGCTCAGAATAAGTTGGACCAACGTTTCCTGAGTGCGGTGCTTGATGAAATAAAACGAGAACGGTACGATTTCGTTCAGTTGTTCAGCCAGGTTACCGCGGTGTATGCAAAATTGATTCGAAAAGCGGAGGGCGACGTTCGGCTGATCGTTGGACCCAGCGATGATTGGTACCTCCATGAGAAAACCAAGCGCGCGCATCATGATTCTTTTCTGAAACGTGTATTGGATGCGATTGAACTGCGATCGATCAAGAGTTGGCAGAATCAGTATATCAGCCACGCCGACCATGCGTTATTCTACTCGAGGGAAGATATTGAATCGATAAAGCGAAACCTTGAGAATCCGGCCCATGAGAATCGGATTCATTGGCTTCCGGGAATTACGGAAGTTGATGATTCCTGGAACGAGGATAAACTGGATTCGGTGAAGCCGAATTCAATTGCGTTTGTCGGAGGACTGGGGCCATGGTTCAACCGCCAGGCAGTGATCCATTTTGCCGAAAGGATACTTCCGTTGGTGCATCGGAAGCTGCCGGAGGCGACATTTTATGTAATCGGATACAATCCCGGAAATGTATTCTCCGTGGACGATTTAAAATACAGGCAGGGTGTCGAGATCGTCGGCGAGGTTGACGATATCGGACGCGAATTGGAGAAGGCGGCGGTGTTTGTATCGCCGGTGTTAAGCGGCGCCGGCGTTAAGACAAAAGTGATTGAAGCATTGCGCTTTGGGAAACCGGTCGTCAGCACGCGAAAAGGAGTCGGAGGACTTTGGGAAACCGGCCCAATCCGGGTTGAGGATACGGAAAAAGGTTTTGCCGAGAGAGTGGTCGAACTTCTTTCCAATAAGGATCTGCTCCGTCAGGCGAGCAATGAGAGCAGGGCGTTGTATGAGAACGAATACTCCGAGAAAGTGCTGTCGGCCCGAATTGGAAAAATCTACGAAGAGGCAATCCTGACATGACCGAAACAACACACCTGATCGACGGGTTCGAAGAACGTCGGAAGAAGACTCTGGATTGGCTGGAAAAATTACGCCTCCCGGGTGAACGCTACCGATACCGGTTCAGTGCAACCTCGAGCGATTCCCTTTTTACAAGCTGTTTTGCCCTTTTCATCCTGGATTTGTTCAAGGAGACTGACAATCTGAGCGCGGCTGATCGTCGAGGATGGGCGGATTACATCAACAGCTTTCAGAAGAAGGAGGACGGGCTGTTCTACCCATCCCCGATTTTCCATCCGGATAAGGAACGCGCCGTGTTTCAGGCGAGTTGTTTCTGTCTTAGTGCGCTCGGAATCCTCAATGCTCGGCCAAGGTACCGCCTGTCAGTCGTTGATCGATGGAATACGCCGGAAGCGGTGAAACAGTACCTCACGGAACGGGGAGTACACCTCGGTCGCGGAGGATCAGGGAACAAGGCGATGTTCCAGGCGATCTTCCTTACACATGAGTACGAGATTACGGGCGAGGATTGGCTGAAGGAAGGAATTAATACCTGGTTCGAGCTCCATGACCGTCATCAAAACCGAAACGGTTTCTGGGGCAAAAATATTAACGCCCGACACTATGGAGGTTTGCAGAATAGTCTCCATCAGTTTGTTGTCTATAATTACTGGCGTAGAAGATATAACCGCCTT
>SLOW01000305.1 GCA_007132315.1 Opitutales bacterium | reverse complement strand
GGACGGTCGAGAGGGAGACGCCGAATTGTTTGGCAATCTTGGATCCGCTCATCTTGGAGTCAAAAGCCTCCTTCATTTTGGCGATCGTTTCTTCCGTCACCCGGGTTCGACTGCGCTTGCGGGTCGCTTTCTTGGCGACGTCTTTCTTTGCCGCACCTTTCTTTGCGGCGCGCTTCTTGCGCGTCGCTTTCTTGGCCGTCGTCTTGCGCGCGCCCTTCTTGGCGGCCGATTTCCGGGCTGTTTTCTTCCGCGCGCGCTTCTTTCGCGCGGCGGTTCCAAGCACCTTTTTGCGCACGGCCGGACTGGCATGCTCGGCCAGCGCTCGAATCAACTCATCGACACTCGAGAGGCCGACTTGATTGGGAAGTTCTTTCATGATTTCCTCCTCACGAGCGTGTTTTTGCTCTTCAATCCTGCTCAGTTCATTTTGAAGGGCACGGATTGCCTCCGATTCGTTTCGGTATTTTTTACCCAATGTTTGTATTGCCATTTTCTTTTTGGATTGGTTCACGAAAACCAAATCTATATTTGGTTTTGTTGTCTTATTGCACGGATTGTTCCTCGTTGTCCAGTGCCATTTATTAAATGTGAGATTTTCTATATTCACAAAACTTCTTGCGATTCGGAAAGAAATCAAGAGTGGAATGGTTTTTATTGTAAGGCCCGCGTTGGAAATGAAGGTTGTGAAACAAGTATTTGGCGGCGTTTTCAGGAACCGTTTGATGCCTGTGTTGATTCTCTCTTTGGAACTCCGGCATCATGTTTCGCGTTTGCTTGGAGCCGTTCCTATTTCGTAAGTAGGACGCTATGAATGGGGAGATCGGAATCGAAATCGGGGCCGAAGGATTGGTTTCCCCGCTCCCCCGTGTTCCCGGGTGGTTCTGGGTGAATCGCGAACCGGGACGAATACAGGTCTGGTTGCGCGGGCGTTGAGGGATGTTTTTCCGGCGTGCAAAACCATTGAGGAGGGAGGAGTCGGGGCGGGCGCCTGGGCGGATTGAGGTGCTGGGCGGGCCGGCCCGGCGCGACGGCGGTTGGTTGCTTTCGACACCGATTTCCGCGGAGGTCCGAACGACCGTGACCGAGGAGGCCGGCGCCGAGCTTCGGTTATCCATAGTGGGAAGGGATACGGTTTCGATTGAGTTACCTCCCTACAGGGACGCCTTGCGTCGCAAAGCTCCGCGTGAGGAATTGGGCCGGTTGTTGCGAGATGAAAGCTTGCCGCTCGATGCGGCGTTGTGTGTTGCCTGCCTGTTGGTGTTTTGTGAAACCCGTGTGTGGGTGGTTTCCGAAGGATTGCGGATTCGGGTGGAGCAGGATGTTCCGCAAGGAGACTGCGGCGCCGACGAGGCGATGGGAATCGCCGTTTTGCTGGGGTTGGAAAAACTGGCAGGCAGACAATTTCTCACCACGGAGGCCGCCCGAATCGTCCACCAGGCGGAAACCGATCTGCTCGGGAGGGACGCCGTGCTGGCCGACAAAATGGCGACGGCTTACGGTAGTGCGGGAAAGCTGCTGCCCGTTCTCTGTCAGCCCGAACGTCTGTATCCATGCTTGCCCTTGCCGGCGGGGTCGCATTTGATCTGGCGACCCGGTCCCGGACCGTCGCCGACGCGCCGGGAGGCGGCGCTCAACAGACGCACGGCCGCCTTCATGGGATGGAAGCTTATCGAACGGCACCTCGCTCGAGCCTGGCATCACGCGGTTGATATTCCGCTGGATTTGTTCCGCGAATGCGGCGGGGAAGCGCTGCCCGAATCGATCGACGGCGAGCGTTATCTCGCATTGGATGCGCCTCCGCCTCCGGGACCCATGAAGATTCGACCTTCCGGAAATTATGCTGTACGCGCCGCCTTGCGGAGCGTGCTCGAAGAACACCGCCGCACGGGCGATGTACTGCACATGCTGGCGGAATCGGAAAACGGCGGGGGAGAAGATGTGCTTTCGCGTCTGGGCGAGGCGATGGATGCCTCTCGGGAGGAGTATGCCCGCCACGGTTTGATCGACGCGGACGTGGAGCGCGGGGCGGCGGCGCTGCACGCTTCGGCGGACGGTACGGTCCGCGGCCTCCGCCTTTGCGGCGACGGAATCTCCGGAACGATCGTGGCGTTGGTCGAACAGTAGCCGAAGAAGCGTTGCGTTTGAGACGGCGGGGCGAACTGAATGATTCCCGGCCGCCGCGCCCGCGCGTATAGGTGACGGACCCCGGAATGTGGCTCCGGGATCCGTCGCCGTTTTAGGCTCAGCGCCATTCATGTTTTGGGTAGCGTCCCTGGAGTTGTTTCTTGATCCCCGGATAACCGGTTTTCCAGAATTCGGCGATGTCGCGCGTGACCTGAACCGGGCGCTGGTTGGGCGCGAGAACATGAACGACAACGGACACGCGGTCTCCCGCCACAAGAAGGTTGTTCTTCAGGTCGTAAAGGTTTTGTATTCGTGCAGCCAATATGGGCGGTTCGTTTTCGGAATAGGTGAGTTTCGCCTTGCGACCGTTGGGCAGTGTCAGGGAGGGCGGAGCGTAATGATCGACCAGCGCGGCTTGTTCGTCGGAGAGCCAGCTTTTCACGGTCGGCAGGACGGCTCTGTCTTTGATTTCCTTGTATCCGCGGGCTCCGTGGACGATCTGCTCGACGAGAGCGCGCCGGTCTTCGGAAGCGATCGGCGGAAGCTCGAGTTCCGGCATGTGGCGAGCCAGAAAATTCAGGCGGGCGATCCACTGCTCGACCTGGTGGTCCCACTGCTTGAGACCGCAGCGGCCCTCCAGGACTTCGGTGGCGAGGAGGGATGCGGCGGTGTCGTCGGGGAGGTTTTCCGTGGTCTTGGCCTGCAGGAGCAGGTCGCGGAAGACGCGCCGTTCCTCGCCGACGACGCGGCGGAGCGCGGGATCGAACCGAACGTCGTTTTCGGTTCGGCAGTCTCCGGGGAAGAGCGATTCGAGCCAGCTCTCTTCGATGGCGGTGCTCAGGGTCAGTCGGACGGTGACGTCGGAGCTCCGCCCGGCGGTGTGGACTTCGTTTACTTCGGAGGCGACAAACAGCGCGGCGCTCCGGACGGCGCTCTCCCGGTCGAGCGTCCCGCGCCGTCCGTGTGTCATCTCGCAGTGGAGGGTTCCGCGGGAAGAGCGCCGGGCCACTTGATCGGGGAACCCGAGCAACACGCAACAGCGTACCGCTTCGGATTCCTCGAACGGAATTTCGATTTGAGCCGACTCGCTCGGCGAGCCCGCGAGTTGTTGGAAATAGGTGAAGATCCGTTTTGTGTGACGGGCGGTACCGGCGTGAACGCCGATCCGCCGGCAGGTTTCGTCGGAGAAACGGTTGCGCGCCGCGACGTGCCAGGCTCGCATCTGGGTGAAAAAATCGCACAGTTCCTGGTCACCGAGCTGATCCTCGCGCCGGCGGCGGACCGACGGATCGATCCGTTTTTCCAGCAGATCGCGCGTTTGAGTCAGGGCGGCGATCAGGGCGACCTCGCGAACGCACCCGGATTCCCGGCCGGCGAGGAGCATGCGGGCGTAGCGCGGGTGGACGGGAAACGCCGCCATGCGGCGCCCGAGTTCGGTGATGCGGCCTTGCCGGTCGGTTGCCCCCAGGTCTTGGAGAAGGCGCTCGGCCCGTTCCCGGGCGACGGTTTCGGGGGCTTCGAGCCACGGGAAGGCGTCGAGTTCGTCGAATCCGCTGTTCTTGAGTGTCAGGAACGTTTCCGCCAGATCCAGTCGTTTGATCTCCGGCACATCCGCGGCGGGCCGGGCGATGTGGTCCTCTTCGGTCCACAGGCGCAGGCAGCGCCCGGGGGCGGTGCGCCCGGCGCGGCCCGAGCGCTGCTCGGCCGAAGCCCGGGAGATCTTCTCGACCAGCAAGGTGTTGATGCCCCGGTGGGGATCGAAGCGGGCGACCCGTGCCCGGCCGCCGTCCACCACCAGGCGGATGCCGTCGATTGTGAGCGAGGTTTCGGCGACGTTGGTGGCGACGACGATTTTTGTCCGGTCGCAGGGAGCCAGCGCGGCGTCCTGGACCTCGGGTGGGAGTTCTCCGTAGAGAGGAAAAACAGCCCGGTCGCGCAGCGCCGGATAATGCCGGATGGCTTCCACCGTGCGGCGGATTTCGCCCGCCCCCGGCATGAAGATCAGGGCGTCGCCCTGTGCGCCTTCCCCGACCATGCGGTCGAGTTCGCGCGCCGCCAGGTCCCAGAGGCGCGCTTGCTCCGGCCGGGCGGTGCGGGGCAGGTATTCCACCGTCACCGGAAACGTGCGGCCTTCGGACCTGAGCGTTTTGGCCGGCGCCAGGTAATTCTCGAGGGCAGAGCGTTCCAGGGTGGCCGACATCACCAACAGCTTCAAATCGGGCCGCTGTGTGCTTTGGATTCCGGTCGCGCGGGCCAGGGTGAGGTCGCCGTAGAGGTGACGCTCGTGAAATTCGTCGAATACGATGGCGGCGACTCCGGGGAGGCTGGGATCGTCCATGATGCGACGCAACAGAATCCCCTCGGTGACGAACCGGACGCGGGTGCGGGCCGAGGCCGCGCGGTCGAAACGAATCTGGTAACCGACTTCATCGCCGAGCGCCGTACCTCGTTCCGCCGCGACCCGTCGCGCCAGCATCCGTGCCGCCAGACGCCGGGGTTGGAGGACGACGATTTCACCGTTTTGGGCGAAGCCCTCCTCGACCAGGATCTGGGGAACCTGGGTGGACTTGCCCGAGCCGGTGGGGGCTTCCAGGATCAGCCGGTTTTCCGCTTGCAGAGCTCCGGCGATGGATGGCTGGAGATCGCGGACGGGAAGGCGGGCGGCCATGGTTCAGGGTATGGCCGTCACCGTAAACGTGCCGGAAATCTCCCTGGGCGGGCTGGTTACCGAGCTGGTTCCGCTGAACGTCCCGGAAGTTTCGTCGTCGAATTCGAAGGTCAGGATCATCTCGGTCTGGCCGAGGTTGGTCAACAGGAGCAGACGCGCCTGCCCGCTGTAGGGGTCGTCCTCTTCGGCTTCGACCGGCCCCGAAAATTCCCCGGCCGTACCCGGGTTCTGCACGTAAATTCCGTCCGAAGCGGAAGCTCCGAAAAACAGTTGGAGCACCTGCGAGTCCTCCGCGCCGGGCTCGATGATCAGTTCAAAGGCGCGGTCGGGAAATCCGACGAACGGGCGATCCGGATAAGTCACGGGGGTCACGCGGAAGAACTGCCTGGATACGCCGGCCGTCCGGTTCGTCGGCAATTGGACGAATCCCTGGGTTTCGGTCGAGCGCCAGATATTGCCGATGAACTCCCACGCCTCGAGATCGGGGGACGCGTGCACGCGGTAGTCAACAAAAAGTTCCTGTTCGAACAGCAGAAAGAACGCCGATCCCGAGCGCGCGATGTCGAGCGGCGGGCTGCCCCGCGGTTCCGGCAGGGGCTGGGCGGAAGGGTCGAACGCTTCGGCCTCGGAGCCGTTGCGCACGATGGTCACGCCGCGGATGACGATGTCGTCAAAGGGGCGATCCTCGGGCCAGTCGGGCGTGTCCTCGCCGTTTTCGTCATTCTCACCATTTCCATTCTCGTCGCCGTTCTCACCGCCGTTGTCATCGTTCTCTTCCCCGGCCGGAGTCGGAGCTTCGCCGATGGCCTCAACGACTTCGATTCCACGAACCACACGGCCGAAGATGGTGTGCAGGCCGTCGAGGTCGGAGGCGTCGTCGAGTGTGATGAAAAACTGACTGCCGTTGGTGTTCGGGCCGGCGTTGGCCATCGATAGCATGCCTTTTTCCTCGTGGCTGAATTGCGGCCGGATCTCGTCCCGGAACTGATAACCCGGTCCGCCGAAACCGGTTCCCAGCGGGTCGCCGGCCTGCATCACGAAGTCCTCGACCACCCGGTGAACGATGACGTCGTCGTAGAAGGGATCGTTCCGGATGACTCCCGAAGCGGGATCGACCCAGCGTCGGGTGCCCTCGGCGAGTGCGACGAAATTGGCTACGGTGAGGGGTGTTTCCTCGAAAAAAAGCGCGCAGACGAATGTCTCGATGCCGTTCGCGGCCTTGTCTCCGGTGAATTCGATTTCGAACACCGCGAAAAGACCGGGCCCGAGGTCGTCATGGTTTTCGGCGAAAGCCGGCGTGAAGGACAGGAACAGCGCGATAAGCAGGAACCCGAGGTGGAATCGAGAATTTCTAGACATGTGCGGGAATACGTTAGGAGAAAAAGCCGCCCGTTTGCACGGAAAAACTCAACTGCCCGGCTTGACCGCGGGCAGGTCCGCGAGGTGGTCGGGGAGGGCGTCCGGCGGGTAGGTTGGGAAATCGAGGTTGACCAGCGAGATCATCGGCACCGAAAAGCGGGCTTGTCCCCCGCTGCGATCGACCAGCACCGTCAGGGCCTGCGGAAATCCGCCGGCCTTCGAGACGATGTCGATCGCTTCCTGGGCGCGGCCGCCGCGGGTGATCACGTCCTCCACCACCAGAATGCGTTCTCCCGGGGCGATGATGAAATCGCGCCGCAGGGCGAGGCGGTCGTTCTCCTTCTCCACAAAAATAAAGCGGCTCCCGCTTTGCCGGGCCACTTCCTGGCCGATGACGAGTCCGCCCATGGCGGGGGCCAGCACGGTTTCGAAGTCAATCTCTCCGAGCCGCTCCAGCAGGAGTTCCGCCAGGCGGCTGACGTGGCCGAGGTCCTGGCAGACCTGGGCGCATTGGAAGAAGTATTCGCTGTGCAGGCCGGAACGCAGGACGAAATGTCCCTGCAAGAGAGCTCCGCTTTCGCGAAATATCCGAATCGCTTCATCGGCGGTTTGCATGGTGATCGTAGTAATTCGAATCAGTTTGAACCCCCCGCTTTGGAATAATCAATCGCAATAACGGATTCGGAAGTGAATTGGACCAAACCGAGGAGTCTGTCGGGTTTGGCCCACAGAGTCCGTAAAAGGAATTTTCATAGCAAGAAGAGTGGCGGCTCTTGATTTTGAATGAAAACGAAATCCGTTTTGCCAAGTGGCCATTCCCTCGTTTACAATAAGGCAACGATGCTTGGACACGCGACAGATCTCGAGGACGAACTCGGCGACGTGCTGGAGAAGGCGTTGAAGTATTCCGGGCTAACGGAAGAATCGCTCGCCCGGTTGTCCGGTGTCTCCGCGGCCAAGATCAAGGATGCCGAGGATTACCGCTACGATCTCACGCCGGACGAACTCCGGCGTTTGGCCGAAGTCTTGAAACTGAATGAGATCGGTCTGTCCGCACTGAGCCGGGGTTGTTATCCGCTGCCCGACCTCGGCGCGCTTCCCTGCGCGTTGCACGTCCTCGGGATGCCCTTCGGGGTGGGGCGCGTCAACGCCTACCTGATGGCCGGGCCGGGGTCGGATGCGGGAATCTTGTTCGACACCGGAAACCACATCGCGGCTCTCGAACGGGTCTGGCCGTCGTCGGTCCGACGGTTGACCGGTGTTTTTCTCACGCACTGGGACGCCGACCATGCCGGTGGTCTGGAGGGCGTCCGTTCGCGGTATCCGGACGCGCGGGTGTTCGGTCCATTGGGACGCGAGCCGGAATGCCACGTTTTGAGCGGCGGTGAAACGATCGAGTCGGCGGGGTTTCAGGTGCAGGTGCTGGACACCCCGGGACACGCCGAGCATCACCTGTCGTACCACGTTCGGCCCCTGTCCCGCCCGGATTGCGGGGGCGTGCTGGTGGCCGGCGATCTGGTTTTCGCCGGATCGGTCGCCTGCGCTTTTCATTGCCCCCGCCGCCTGCTGATGAACGTCCGGCGGGTGCTGGCCGAGCTGGATGGTGAAACGGTTGTGGCCCCCGGTCACGGTCCTCTCACCACGGTGGGCAACGAACGCCACTTCAACGTTTTTCACTACTGAACGTCGCCGTTTTCCCGACGTGATTTGAGTTGAAATTGTCGGATCGGCGTTTCAGTCTCGGTGCGATTTGGTGACCTCTAACACAACAACCGATCCATCGTCCGCCGTCCATGACGGGTCGGGCGCCGTCTCCGGAACAGGCGCCGCGAGCGGAAAACACCTGGCCCTGGTGGAGGACGACCGGTTGAACGCGAAAATTCTGCGAAGAATCCTCGGGCGCTCCGGTTATGAGGTCACCTGGTTCGAAAACGGGGAAGCGCTGATGGAAGCGTTGGAGGAGGGCGCGTTCGATCTGATCCTGCTCGACGTGGTTCTTCCCGGGGTGGACGGTCTGGAGGTTTGCCGATGTATCAAGGCTTCCGAGCGCCACGCCGAGGTACCGGTGATTTTCATCACCGCCCGCAGCGGCTCGGAGGACGTGGTGGCGGGATTTGAAGCGGGCGGGGCCGATTACATCCCGAAACCGTTTCAAGCCAGTGAAACCCTGGCCCGCGTGCGCGCCCACTTGAGTATCCGCCAGCTGAATGCCGAACAGGCGGCGACGATCGCCGAGCTCGATTCGGCCGTGCGTTCCCGCAACCGGTTGCTGGGGGTGACGGCCCACGACTTGCGCAATCCGCTCATTTCCATTCGGGGATTCGGCGAGATGTTGCGGGACGGCATGGTCGGCGAACTGAACGAAGATCAGAAAGAGATGGCGGAGACCATCTCCTCGGCCGCCGCGAGCATGCTGACCCTGATCAACGACCTTCTCGATCTTTCCGCGATCGACACGGGGGAACTGAATCTGGAGCTCGAGAAGGCGGATCTGGGTGAGCTGCTGGAAAAGACCGTTCACTTGTACAAGGGCCAGGCCGAGCACAAGCGGATCAGCATTGTGACGGAACCTCCCGAGACCGCCGTCCGGTGCCGCTTCGACTGCGCGCGAATGAGGCAGGTGGCGGAGAACTTGGTCAGCAATGCGCTGAAGTTTTCCTCGCCGGGATCCTGCGTCCGGATGACCTGGGGCTGGCGGGAAGAGCGGCCGTTTTTCGCGGTGCGGGACGAGGGACCGGGCATTCCGGAAGCAGAGCGGGACCGTCTATTCGAGGATTATGGCAAGACTTCGGTGCGCCCGACCGGCGGCGAAAAGAGCACCGGACTCGGGCTCGCCATCTGCCGCAAGATCGTTGAGGCTCATGACGGCTCGATCGAAGCGAACAATCTGCCGGACAGGGGATGCGAGTTTTGTGTAAAGCTTCCCCGGGGCGACGGCGTAGAGGTTATGGTGGAAAGACGAGAGGAACAGTGAGCGAAAAGAAAACGATTCTACTGGTTGACGATGAAGACCACATCAGGGCCTTCATCCGCGCCTTGTTGCGACACGCGGGAAATTTTCACGTGATCGAGGCCGGCGACGGAGAAGAGGGGGTCCGGATGTTCGCGGATCAGAAACCCGACGCGGTGCTGATGGATATCAACATGCCCAAGATGGACGGTGTCGAGGCACTCAGGAAGATGCGCGAAATCGATGACCAGGCGACCGTCATCATGCTCACGGCGAAGGCCACCGAGTACGCCGTGCGGGAGTGCCTGCACGCCGGGGCGGCCAATTTCATTCGCAAAGACACCCCGAAGGAACGGGTGCTGGAACTGGTGAAGGAAACCCTGGCCGAGCACGGTCTGGGCGGTGAAACCTGAGGGGAGGAGTCGAGCGATGTCCGAAGAACATAGAAGCACGCCGGAAGCCGATGGAGATGCTCTCGATGATATGCTGGCGCCCGTGCGTTATTCCCTGCCGCGAATGCTCGCCGAAGTGGCTCGTGACCGCGAGTCGCTCCGGGAGGCGGGCAAACTCCTGAACCAGGAGCAGATCGAGGCCGTGTTCTCAAGCCACCGGCGGAAGGACGACCATGGCTGAAGAGAATACACTGTTTGTCAAAAAGCTGCGCGAAACCGGCATCATCCCCGAAACGCAGTTCGAGGGATACGTCGCACGCAACAAAGGCGGCAGTCTCGAACTGTTGCGGGCCGTCATCGAAGACGGTTACATGGGGAAATCGCGGGCTTGTCAGATTTGGGGCGATACCATCGGACGCACCTATGTCGATCCCTTCGAAGTGATCGTGCGGCGCGAGGCGGTGGAGCAGATACCCTACGAGATCGCCAAAAAGAAAACCGTGTTGGGACTGTATTGCTTCGGAGACGTTCTGACGGTGGTGATGGCCGACCCCAACGACACCAAGTTTCTCGAACAGCTCGAGCGCATCACCCAGGTGAAGATCAGTCCGCTCTTCGGCCTGCCGTGGGAAATCGATACCGCGATCGCGATTCAGTACCAGACGCGGCGCAGTCTCGACGAACTCCTGGAGAACGTGACCAACAACCTCGTGCTGGAGGGAAAGAGCAGCGAGCACGTCGCCCTCATGGCGGAATCGTTGCCGGTGATGGAGCTATTCGAGGCGTTGGTGTACCACGCGCTGCGGGAAAGGGCTTCCGATATTCACATCCAGCCACAGGACGAGGAAATTCCGGTCAGGATCCGGGTGGATGGACTGTTGCGGGAGATCATCCGATTGCCGAAATCACTGGCAGCCGCCCTCGCGGGGCGGGTCAAGGTGATGAGCGAACTCGACGTATCCGAACGACGGATGCCGCAGGACGGACGCTTCTCGATCGAGCTCGGGGGCAACACGGCGAACTTCCGGGTCTCGATCATGCCTTCGCTGCACGGCGAGAAAATCGTCATCCGCATCCTCAATGTTTCCGGCGTGCGCCAGGTGATGGAACTCGACAAGATGGCGTTTTCGCACACCGTCCTGCAACCGTTCCGCCGCCTCATCAACCGCCCCAACGGAATCATCTTCATCACCGGTCCGACCGGTTCGGGCAAGACCACCACCCTTTACGGCGCCCTGGAGGAGATCAACGTGCCCGGCCAGAATATCGTCACCATCGAGGATCCGATCGAATACCAGTTGAAAGGGTTGACCCAGGTGCAGGTGAAACCGGCTATCGGGTTAACCTTCGGACGGATTCTGCGCGCGACGATGCGCCAGGATCCCGATGTCATTCTGGTGGGTGAAATTCGGGACTTGGAAACCGCGAAAATTGCTTCCGAAGCGGCTCTGACCGGACACCTGGTTTTCGCCACCCTGCACACCAACAACGCCGTGCAGGCCACCGTCCGGATGATCGAGCTCGGCGTGGAGCCGTTTATCGTCGCCCCGTCGATTATGGGGGTCATGAGCCAGCGGTTGGCGGCCCGCATCTGCGAAAACTGCCGGGAACCGTACATTCCGGGCGAGGATGAGCTGAGACGTCACTTCCTCGACGAAGGGCTGGAGAAGGTTCCTTTTTACCGGGGCGCCGGTTGTTCGCAGTGCGGCAATACTGGATACCAGGGCCGGGTCGCGTTGCACGAGCTTGTGGTTGTCACCGATGAAATGCGCGTGATGATCACCGCTCAGGCGCCGATGACCGAGATCGCCCGGGCGGCGAAGAAAGTCGGGTATCGGCCAATGCGATACGACGGCCTGAAAAAGGTCCTCCTCGGGTTGACCACAATCGAGGAGGTCGAACGCATTACCCTGGAGGAGATGCCGGTTTGAATCCGGAGACGTGATGGCGGAACAGCGAGCGTTTCTTTGGGCCGCGATGGACCAGATGGGGTCGGCTGTGTTGATCACCGACGGAGAACTGGACGATCCAGGGCCCCGCATCGTGTACGCCAACGAGGCGTTCCGAGATCTCAGCGGTTACGCAGCGGAGGAATTGCTCGGCCGATCGCCGCGGATGCTACGGGGGGACGACGCCGACGAAGCCGCGCTGAAGCAGCTCCGGAGGGCGCTGCGTGCGGGCCGGGAGTTCGACGGAGAGCTCCTCAACCATCGGAAGGACGGCACCCCGTACTGGACGCATGTCAGGATCAGCCCGATACGCGACGATGCCGGCGGGATCAGCCACTGGATTTCCATCAATCGGGATGTCTCCGAAGAGCGGCGCTGGGCCGAGGAAATGCGGCGCATTAACGCGGTGCTCTCCGCTCAAATGGAGCTCTCCCCAGACGGGATTCTGGTGGTGGATGTGGACGACAATGTGATCGCCTTCAACGGACGTTTTCGGGATATGTGGGATATTCCGCTCGAATCTTTCGCCACGGGGCGACAGCAGGATCTCTTGCCTCACATTTTGGAGAAGGTGGACGACCCCGAAGCCTGCCGCGCCGGCATGGAGGCGTTTTATCGTTCGCGGGAAAAACGATTGGAAGACGAGGTGATCCTGAGCGACGGGCGGATTTTCGAGCGTTATTGTGTGACTACCCATTCCCCGCAGGGTCAGTTCTATGGATGGCTCTGGTTTTTCAGCGACGTGACCCAACGGCGCGAATTCGAACACCGCTTGGGGGTCGCCCGCCGGGAGGCCGAGGCGGCCAATCTCGCCAAGACGCAGTTTCTCGCCAATATGAGCCACGAAATCCGGACCCCGCTCAACGGGATAATCGGCATGACGGAGATTCTCCTGCAGACGGAGGTCACCAACGAGCAGCGCGATTTCCTCTCCACGATTCAGGCCAGCGGCGACAACCTGCTGATTCTTATCAACGATTTGCTGGACCTGTCCCGTATCGAATCCGGGCGTCTGGAGCTCGAGGAAACCGCCTTTGACCTGTTTTCTCTGGTCGAGGACTCCCTGGCCGTGGTCGGCGCGCGGGTGGGAACCAAGGATCTTGATTTGGGGTACCTGATTGCCCCGGAACTTCCCGAAAGGTTCTGCGGCGACGAAAATCGCGTCCGCCAGATCCTGATCAACCTGCTCGGGAATGCGGTCAAGTTCACCGAGTGGGGCGAAGTCGTCCTCGAAGTCAAGGCGGTGGATTCCGATACGCCGGCCGGAGATTCCGGTTTTCCCGAGCGCATGACACTGCACTTTAGCGTTCGCGACACCGGGATTGGGATTTCGGCGGAAGATCAGGCGAAACTGTTCAAGCCCTTCAGTCAGGTCGATCCCTCGACTACCCGCCGTTACGGAGGCAGCGGCCTGGGACTGTCGATCTGCCGCCGGCTGGTGGATTTGATGGGCGGAGAAATTTGGCTGGAAAGCACACCCGATCAAGGAAGTGTGTTTTATTTCACGATACCGATGAAAGTGGACGCCGACGCGGTCAGGCGCCTGCCGACGTATATGGACCTTTCCGGCCGGACGTTGCTCGTGGTGGATGACAACGAGGTCAATCGCTCCATGGTCCGGCACCAGGCGTCGCGCCAGGAGATCCGGGTCGATGAGGCCCACGACGGACCGAGTGCTCTGGAAAAGTGGCGGAGTGGTCGCAGTTATGACCTCCTGGTCGTGGATATGCAGATGCCCGGGATGGACGGCCTAACGTTGGCGCGCCAAATCCGCGACCTGCCCGGGGGCGAATCCCAGCCTATGCTCCTGGCGACTTCGCTGGGACGCTACGGGCGAGTGAAACAGGAGGCGGCCGAACTGGAGCTCTTTTTCCTGGCCAAACCGTTTCGACAATTTCAGTTCATCGCGCTGCTCTGTGAGATTTTCGGCATGGAGGATCGGCAATCCGACGGTACCACGGACGAACCCGAACGGGAACGGGATGGGGTCGATCCCAATCTGCGGGTGCTGTTGGCCGAAGACAACCAGGTGAATCGCAAAGTCGCGCTCGGTCTGCTGAACCGGCTGGGTCTCGAAGTGGACAGCGTTCCCGACGGCCGGGAGGCGGTGGAGCGGTGCCGGCAGGGAAGCTACGACGTGATTTTCATGGACGTCCACATGCCCGAGATGGACGGCCTGGAGGCGACCCGGCGAATCCGGCGGCTCTCCACCCGCGAGGACCGCCCCTGGATCGTCGCCATGACCGCCGATGCGTTGGTGGAGGACCGCGCACGTTGCATGGCAGCCGGAATGAACGACTATTTGAGCAAGCCGGTCAAGAGTATTGACCTGGCCGGGGTGCTGCGCAGGATGCCCAGCGGCGGGGACGTTCCCGCCGAAGTGGATACGGCGTCGAAAGTCGAACCGGCGGGCGGCGCGCCGGAAGAGACCGAGCCCGATATTTCGGAGAAGGCATTGGAAGACCTGGCCGCGCTTGGTGAGGCGGGAGACGAGGATTTCCTGCGTGAACTCGTCGAGGTGTTCCTGGCCGACGCGCCGGAGCAGATCGGGGTCATGCGCGAGTCCCGCGCCCGCAGCGAACTCGCCGAGCTGAAACGCGCGGCCCACTCGGTGAAGGGCGCCAGCGTCAATTTCGGCGCGACCCGCCTGCGCGATGAATGCCAAAAGCTGGAGAACCGTGCGAAAGCCGGTGAACTGGACGGGGTGGAGAGGTTAATCGACAATATCGAAGCGCTGTTTTCCCGGGTGGACCGACGTCTTCGCGAGCGTTTTCCCGGGCTCGGATGAACGGCGGCCCGGTTGTCGGATGATGTTTCTGCCGTGCGTTCCCGTCGATGGCCGGCCGTATTCCTTTACATCCCGGCCGTCCTGATGTTTTCTTCGTCAGGAGCCTGTCGTGGTAATCGGGCGGGCGGAGTCCGAAAGGTTGCTCGAAATGAAGTTCGTGGTCGATACCAGCGTTTTCACTAATCCTGACACCTACAAACCCTTCGGCGAATCACCGGATGCCGCAGCCGCCGCGTTCTTCCGGCACGCCGCAAAGACGCCGCACGAAATGTACATGCCCCGGACCATCAAGCGGGAGCTGGATCATTTCGTCTCCCCGAAGACCGCGGACTTCGTCGATCACCATTGTGTGGTGCGCTCGCCCAGCCGGCACGAACTCTTTATCCCCGCCTCCCTGTTCTACGAGTTTGTCGAGGAGATGCGTGTTCGCATCGACCGCGGCCTGCGGGTGGCTGAGAAAGCCGCGCGCACCATGAGCAAGGAGGACGTGCGCGCCCTGCGCGAGCAGTATCGGGACTCCCTGAGGCACGGAATCATCGACAGCAAGGAGGATATGGATATTATCCTGCTGGCCCGCGAGATCGGCGGAAACGTGATCTCGGCGGACGAGGGCGTGCGCAAGTGGGCCGACAAACTGGGATTGCGCGTCATGGATCCCACCCGTCTCAAAGCAATTTTTGGGACGGGTTCCGATTGGAATCCGAACCCGAAAAATCAATCGTAGAAAAGCCTTCCTCCGACCATGCGCCGTAAACGCCCGGTGGCTTTGGGGTAATGTCGTTCAAAGACGAAGTGCCAGAATCCGTTGTCTCTGGTTTCGAGGCTCACCGGGTGAATTTCGATCTGCTGCGACCGGTCGATGAAATGGCGGAACGCTTCCGCGGTTTCTCGCCGATGGACATTCATGGCGTAGCGTTCGGAAACTTTTCCGCCGCGCTGGATCGTGCCAAATCCCTCCAGCGCGGGGCGGAAGGCGTCTCCGAGGTGGTCGAGATGGGAGGTGTTCCCGAATTCCCAACAGTGGGCCAGCAACCGTTGGATGCGTTCCGTGAAATACCCCGGAGAGGTTTCCCCGAGGAGGGCGGACAGGTGCCGCAGGTCGTTCAGGTCGGAGAAGGGCGTGACGTACTTTCTCGAGGGCCGTCCGCCCGAGGCATCCTTGATCACAATGCCCTCGCGTTCGTCGCGGGTGAGCTCGTTGATGATTTCGCGGAGGCTTTCAATTTCCCTCGGCCGAAAGAGTCCGAAGTGTCGAACCGTCCGCATCCGGTAACCCTCCAGGAGGCTGTAGCGCTCGCCGGGTGGCAGAAACCGCCCCCGCTCATCCGCCACCGCGAACACGAAGTACTCGACGTCTTCCACAGGCAGGTGGCATTCCGACAGGTACGGGTTCGCCCTCCCCACGATTTCCCCGTACAGCACCCAGCCGGGATGGTGGTCGAAGAAGCGCGGATCCACGAGGTCGGTGCGGTCGTTGAGGAACGGGCACAGGAAACCGCCGCGGGTCAAACCGTGGATTTGTCCCTGGTGCCGAAAATACCGGGCGTTGAAACCGTCGAGCTTTTCCTCGATATGAAAGACGCCACCGTAGGTGCGCAGGCCCGCTTCCAGATGGTAGATCCGGCCAATGCTAGGAAAGGCAGGCACGATCCGCTTGCCCGCCTGAATCTGGCCGCGCTTTTTCCCTTTTTCGACTCGGATGAATTCGTCCGGTCCAGGTGCCATAACGCTTCCACTATGGTCCGTCACGACTCGGATCGCAATTGGGATCGGACGTTCGAATGTCGTTCTCAGGCCGGGCCGCGGGACGGGTGATCCGGATCGGTGCCGGCCGCGCCGGCGGGAGGCGAGGGGGCGTGCGTGCCGGGAGTCGCGGCGGCGGGGCGGAGTTTGAGGGCTCGTGCGAAGGCGTCGAGAGCCGTCATCGAGCCGATGCAATGAAACGGGCCGTTGCCGCCGGCCAGGGCGCGAGGACAGGTTCGCCCGCCGACGACGATCACGCTATCCAAGGCGGCAGCCCGCTCGCTCAAACGGTCGTCCTCCAGGGGAAAACGCCGCGCGGCCGCATCCGAAAAAAACGAGAGCCACACCAGGCGCGGCCGGTATTGATCCATTGCCGCCAGCAATGCCCGGAGCGGAAGATCCGCTCCCAGGTTGCGTTCGTTCCATCCGGCGGCCGCGAGCACGAGCGACGCCATCAACGAGGGGATTCGGTAGGGATCGCCCGGCGGAGCGCAACCGATCGCGACCGGAGCGCCCGGATCGCAACGGGGCAGAAGGGTGCGCAACACCGTCAGAGCTTGAAGACAGATTTCGGTCGCCCGGTGCTCCCGATAGATCCCCTCGTCTCCGTGCTCCCAAAGCTCGCCAACCTCGCGCAGGCTTTCCGCAATCGGCCCGTCGCAGAGAGCCGCGATACTTTCGCCGTTGAGGTAACGGGCGATCAAAATGCCCCGCGCCTGTTCCTCCCAACCTTCGAGAACCGCGAGCTTCAGGGTCTCGTTGTCGGGCGAGCCGCGTACGGTTTCCAACACATCCAAGCCGATGGCACCGGGATCGGCGAGAGTCAACCCCCGGGCGCGGATGTAGGCCAGTGCGTCGTTGCGGGCGATCCGCCGATGCCCCCCCGCCGTGCGGGACGCCTCGATTAACCCGTCGTCCGCCCAGCGCTTGACCGACGACTCGCTGACGCCGAGCGCTAGAGCCAGAGATTTTGGTGAGAGGTAACGGGATCCGGCCATTATGGACCTGGGGCGTGCTTCAATTTCTCGGGTCGTCTGCGGGGTCGATGTATTCAATTCCCCAGGGACCGGTTCCGTGAACCTGGATCACGGTGTCCTCTTCCGTGTAGCCGAACATCGGTTCACCCGGCGCCATGATGGCCACGCCCCCCTGCTCCAGCGTGTGGGTTTGTTCCCGGTCGAACTCCTCGCCGTGGGCGAAATGCAACGTGCCGGATATCACGGTGACGCGTTCGTACTCGGGATGTATGTGCGGCTCGATCCGGTAACCGGCCGGAAGATTAAGCCGGAATGTGAACGGTTCGTTTTCACTCAGAACCCCTTCAATAACGGCTATCTGGGCCGGAGCGGCCATCGACGCGATGTCGCCCCATTCGAGATCGTCCGTATTCAACATGATGTGACCTTCGCCCCGGTAGGGAAGGTCGGGAGGTTCGTCCATGGCTTGAGCCGCCGACAAACTTCCGAGGATGGTCATAGCCGAAACGGTGGCGATCATGCGGTACTTCATGGTGTTTCCTTTGTTTTTGGATTAGTGTTGATTAGGATAAAGAATGCCGAAGATAAACCCTCGCCGGCCCCGTTGGCAAGGTAAACGTGGCCCGCCGCAATCCGCCTCGCACTTGGCGGCGCCCTGTCAGACGAATGGCGCGTCCGCTGCCAGTGAGTTGGCAACTTATTTCAATTCAGTGATATAAAGATTGCTTAAAGGCATGATGGCGATTCTGTAAACAGCCGTAAAAGGGCCCTTCCGCTACCGGCGGAAGGGCCCTTTCATGCGATTGTGCCGGGCATGGCACGCTGTCGGCGCAACGGCGTTGTCGAATGGGGCGTCTGGCTGGTCCCGCGGGATAACCGGTTGAATCCCCGTTCAAGTTCCGCGTTGAAGATTGGGATAGCGGGTGTCGATCGACGAGAAAACACCCTGCCGGTGCGTCCCGAGATGTTGACCCTGCAAATCGTAGGCTTCGATTACCACCTGGTACACCTTGCCCGCCTCGAGTCCCCAAACAGCGGGCGATTCGAGCTGGAACGACAGGGAGGCGGGTTCGATTCGCTTCTGCTGGGTCACCGGCCGGTTCGGGCTGGCGGGGTTCTCGAACGACGCGTGGACGATGATCGGTTCCTCAAGAGGTTGATTGGGTGACACCCGCAGGCGGTAATGGATGTCCGGCTGTTCGGCGTCCTGCCCGTGGACGATCATGAAATCCGCCCGTTCCGTCGTGAACAAGCGGCTCTGCTCGCGATCCGGCATGCGCGCTTCAACGCCGTCCCCGGGAGTATGGCAGGCGGTCAGGAACGCGGAACAGGTCGTGGCGAGAACGAGGGTGACGGTGCGGGATGAGAACATGGTTCTGGAATGGTTTGTCGGAAATGTAAGCGTGGCCGCCGTCGGGTTCAACCCGGGAGTGGCGAGGAGCGATGCCTCTTCATTCGGAAAAAAACGCGGGCACCAAAATGGCGCCCGCGTTTTCCAGAGCGGGCGTTTAGCGGAAGCGACCGAAGTGCCGGGGACAGGAACGGCAAGTAGTAGGCGGAGTTTTTTTGTTCCTTCTCGAACAGATGGCTTGTGGCTTGCCCTTTCTGGATTGTGCCCGTTTGTTGTCAGGGTTTTTCCTTTTCGATCCGCTTTAGGAGTCTGTCGGACGGGTTTGCCGGACTTCGGGG
>SLOW01000144.1 GCA_007132315.1 Opitutales bacterium | reverse complement strand
GATCTGGCCACGGACGCCGCGGAGGGCGAAGGTGTGCGCTTCGGTTATTACCCATATTACCTCGAAAGCGATCACGTCGCGGCCACCAGAGAGGAGCTGACGTTCACGGACGCCGTGTTCTACATTTACGAACCGCGCGCCTTCTCGCCGAACCTGCGGGCTCGTCATGTATCCGTCACCGAAGACCAACGTGTCCGGGCGGAAAACGTCACCCTGCGAATCGGCCGCGTCCCCGTGTTCTACCTGCCCTCTGTGGAACAGGAGCCGCGGGACTTTCCGGCCGATGTCACGCTGGGCGCCGGTTACGAAAAGGTGCTGGGAACCTGGCTGCGGATCGGGGTTCGCGTCCCGGTCACGGAAAACGCGCTCGCCGGAGTCGATATCGACGGTTACAGCCGACGGGGTGTGCTGTTCGGCCCGGGCGCCGACTACAACTGGCAAGGCGATCGCCACGAACTCCTCGGGGAGTTCAGTTCGGGATATATCGCCGATCAGGGCGAGCTGGGCACCGACCTCTTGGGCCGCGATATTTCGAAACACCGGCACTTCGTGGACTGGCGCAACCAGTTCTTCCGGGAGGATCGCCTGGAAATCACCTCGCAATACAAGGGCTGGAGCGATTCATCCGTAACGCGCGACTTCCGCCGGTCCCTCTTCGAACGCGAGCAGGAACCGGACACGTTTCTCGAAGCCAACCTGCTCGGCGACAACACCATCCTGTCCTTCTTCACCCGCGCGCGCCCGAACGACTTCCAACTCGTCCAGGAACGGTTGCCGGAGATTCGGGTGGACGGACTGACCACCGAACTCGGCGCCGGACTCCACCAGAACTACCAGGCATCGGCCGCTCACCTCCAGGAACGCCCCCCCGCCGAACTGGGCGGAGAAACCACCCGGAGCGACCGCTTCGACCTGCACTACGGCCTGGACAGACCGTTCACAGCGGTTGACTGGCTGAGCATCACACCGGCCGCCGGCGGACGCGTCACCCACTACCAGCGGGCCGAGAGCGACCGGGACCACTACACCCGCTGGCTGGGTGAAGTGGGCATGGACATCAACCTCCACGGGTACGGCATCTACGACTACGAAAACCGTTTCTGGCGCATCGACGGTATCCGGCACCTGGTTCAACCCAAGTTCCAGTACCGCTACATCCCCGAGGCTGACCGGGGACGGGAATTCATCCCCGATTTCGACCGCCGGGCCGAGTCCACCCAACTCCAGCCTCTCCGTCTGGGACGCATCCGTAACATCGATGAACTCGACGAGATCCACACGCTGCGCTTCGGCCTGGATCAGTACTTCCAAACACGCGACCGCGACTACGGATCCAGAAACCTGCTGGCGGTGTTTCTTGCCAGCGATTGGCGCTTCTCGCCCGACCCGGATCCCGTGGAGGGAGATTTCTCCGATCTGCACAGCGAGATCGCTTTCACTCCGGTCAACTGGTTGCGCCTCAACGTTTTCAATCGTCTCGACACCGAACGCTTCGAAGTCGGCGAGTTGAACACCGCCCTCACCTTGACCGACACCGAAGTCTGGGAACTCACCCTGGGCACCGATTACCTCGAAGACGCCATCGAGCAGTACGCCGCTCGCTACGCCTACCGGCTGAACGAAGTCTATGGAGTCAGCGCCTACGCCCGCTACGACGCACGGGTTCACTTGTTCACCGAACAACGGTATGCCCTGGCCCAAACCCTGCAAAACACTTGGGAAATCGAGTACCGGATCACCCTGCGCAACGGGGCCGCCCGGGAAAGTTCGGCCGAGTTCGGCCTGGCCCTTTCCATGGTTCGCTTCTGAGACACCCGTACCACCCTGCTCGGGTTAATCGGTTGCCGTCCGCCGATTCCTGCTTTACCCACTTCCCGATCCATTCCATCATTCGCAATCCACGCACCGCAACCATGCTCGCCAACGCCGATCATCCGGTCAAACTCCCCGTTTTCGAAGGTCCGCTCGACCTCCTTCTGTTCCTAATCCGAAAACAGGAAATCGACATCTACGACATCCCTATCAAGAAGGTGACCGAACAATACCTCGGAATACTGGGCGCAATGGAAGACATCAAACCCGATGTCGCCGGCGAGTTTTTCGTCATGGCCGCCACCCTCATGGAGATCAAGAGCCGCATGCTGCTGCCCAAGCACCAGCAGAAAGAGGATCTCGAAGCGGACGAGGAGTTCGATCCGAGGTGGGAACTGGTTCACCAGCTGCTGGAATACCAAAAGTTCAAGAAAGCCGCCGACGATATCGAAACCATGGCCCACCTCCAGGCCGATCTCATTCCCCGTAGCATGAACGGCACCGGCGGACCGAGCGCCCGCGAACGCCCCCTCAAACCCTCGGACAAACTCGAACTCTGGTACGCGTTCAATCAGGTTCTCAAACGGCTCTCGGAGAAACTCGTGTACGGTGAGATCGCAGCCGAGCAAGTGACGGTGTCCGACCGAATGGAGTTCCTCCTGGAACGCAGCCGGACCGGTGAAACGTTTCTCTTCTCCTCGATTTTTACCGGCCGGCGAACGGTCTCGGTCCGCCTGGTCGTTGCCACCTTCCTCGCCCTCCTCGAACTCGTTCGCCTCAAAAAGTTGAGCATCAATCAGAACGATAACTTCAGCGACATCCACTGCCGAGCCCAATACGAAAACGAGCTTGAAAAGACCCCCGCATCGGCGAAAGTGGAGCAGTGAACAATCAACAGAGCAACGCCATGCTTCTCGGAATCGGCCTCGACAACGAAGACGGCCACAAACGGTTCACCCATTCCGAACAATTCTGCATCGCCGGGGGATCGGAAGAAACCCATGAGCGCCTGACCGAAACGGCGCTCAAGACCATGGAAGAACTTGCCAGCCGGGGAACGCGACTCGAGGAGGTGGAGTCCCGGGAACTGGAAGATATCATTCTCAAGAACACGCCGGCCTGAACACGCCGCCCAGCGGCTTGACACCCGGCACAAAAACAACGTTTACTCCCTGATAATCATGAGAAACCAAGACGACTCCGCCGGAAAGGACGAATCCCGCCAGGAAAACGAGCCGAAACGCAATGTCATCAAACTGGGTCACCTCCCTTCCGATGTGGAAAAGCGGATCGACAAGGACAAGAAGGAAGAATCCTCCGACGAGAAGAAGGCGGAATCATCAGGTTCCGAATCGAAATCGGAATCCACGTCCAAACCGCTGCGGCTGTCCTCTCAGAAGAAGGAACCCGAATCCTCATCATCGGAGACCTCCGAATCATCGTCGGCCGGTGAGCAGCCGGCTGCCGGTTCGGAGCCCGAAAAGGAATCAGGAACTTCCGCGGGGGCTGCTGCACACCTGAAACTCTCGCGCCAGGAATCATCGGCGGAACAAAAACCCGAGCAAACGTCCGGGACTGAAAAAAAAGCGGATACAAGCGCTCCGGAAACGCCGCCGAAGGAAACGCCGAAAGCGGAGGAGCAACCACCCGCAAGCAAACCGGAGGAAAAACCCGCACCGGCCGATGAAAAACCCGCCGCTCAGCCCAAGGCGCCGACTCCCCCCCGGCCCAAAGCGGCCTCTGCGCCGAGACCCCCCGCACCGGCCGGAACCAAACCCCGTGGGAAAGGGACTCCCCCTCCTCCCCCGCCGCGGAGTGGAGCTAGCGCTCCCAAGAAACAGCCCGAAGCGGCTCCCGCTTCGGCCGCCGCTTCCCAAGGCGCGGATAAGGCCTCTCCGGCTCTGATCGCCATCGACGTCATCACCGCGTGCGTTGCTGTGGTGTTCGCCTACCTACTCTATACCAATTACTAAGACCGACCTATGTCAGACAGAATCCAAGAACTGAACTCAGACAATTTCAAGAACGCCATAGACTCCGCCGGAAAACCGGTATTGGTCGATTTCTGGGCTCCCTGGTGCGGCCCCTGCAAGGCCATCGCTCCGGTTCTAGAAGAACTTGCCGAGGAACTCGATGGACAGGTGCAGATCTGCAAGGTCAATATCGACGATCACGGTGAGATCGCCGCCAACCACAATGTGCGCGCCATCCCAACCCTGCTCCTGTTCAAGGAAGGCAGCGTCGTAGATCAGGTTGTCGGCATGACCAACAAGGAAGACCTGAAAGGCAAACTAAGCGCTCACCTCTAAAGGCCGTACTCTTTCTCGGGGAGCAGATCAGCGTGGTCCGCTCCTTTTTTTTGCCCTCGTCCATCGAGCGGCCGTTACCCGCACTTCTCCTGGCAAACCAAAAAATCGCGCGCGGGCGCACCGTAGAAAGTTGCCCCGGCACTCTCACCCCGCGCATTCCGATCGGACCTGAAAAACCATTCGATCGTCGAGCCTGAATGCCGTTAATCGATCCCCCCAGACACACCCCGAATCCAAAGCAACCACCCCATTGCCAACATAATGCCCCAGCGCCGCCCAGTGACCGCAAAAAACCTCCATGTCCGCCCACGCGCGTCCGGGCGCCTCAAACCAAGGCATTTGCCCGTCATCGGCATTGCTTGGAGGTCCTTTGGATGACAGATCGATCCGGCCGTCCTCCGTCAGGACCCGCATCCGGGTCATCGCGTTGACGGCGACCCGAACCCGGTCCTGTTGCGGCAGATCCTCGGACCAGTAATCCGGCTGGTCCCCAAACAAGCCCTCCGGGAGCGAATCCTCAAACGCGGATTCCACCTCGCGGGCGATTCGTTGCGCCTGCGTAAACGTCCAGGACGGCAATAACCCCGCGTGAACGACGGCTGCTGCCTTTCCCAGCTCAATCAATATGGGGCGCCTTCGCAACCAGTCCGTCAATTCATCCCGATCCGGAGCTTCCAGAAGATCGTAAAAGGAATCCTTTTTCCGCAACCGCCGTATGCCAGCCGTCACCGCCAGAAAATGGATATCATGATTCCCCAACACTGTCTCCACCTCATGGTCGCGCGCCCAACGCAATACCCGCAATGAATCAGGCCCATTCACAAGATCTCCGGTCAATACGAGACGATCACATGCCGGCTGCCAAGCGATAAGCTCCAACAAATCCATCAGTGTGCGGTAACACCCGTGAACATCTCCTACGATATAAGTTGGCATACTCCCCAATGCTTCAAAACTCATACGACCTGAGACAATAAAAAGACCCCTCAATCCTTGTCTCCAGACTCCCGTTTCACCACCATCCCCGGTAATACACCAATTCACCAGCGAAAAAACCTGAACAGCCCAAACATCCTACCCGATGAAACTCTTTCAAATCACCAAACAAGAAAAACGCACCCTGTCCGTACTTCTCCTGCTACTCCTCCTCGGCTTCCTCGGATTGCTGTTTCTTTGATGCCCACATTGGCTCGTTTATTCCAAGGTCCGGACACCCAATCTCGCTCGAATGACACGAACGCTACCCGAAGACGTCCCTGCGCAGGTCCCTGGCCGTGCACAATCCGCCCCACGAACCGCCCCGCATTCGACGCGCCCCGCTGCGGCGCCCCGCTCCAAACTTGTCGCGGTG
>SLOW01000346.1 GCA_007132315.1 Opitutales bacterium | reverse complement strand
TTTCCCCGGCTCGATTGACGATCCGCTCCCGAAGGTCCGCCCGGATGTGGATGGTGATGGCGAAGACGGCACCGCCGAAAATGGCCAACGTAACGATCAAAAGGCCGATCCAGAGAAAGGGCGTCAGGCGGCCCGAGGGGATGGCGGGACTGGAGGTGAGTTTCGGCATGGACGGAATCAGAACGACCATTCGGCCGCGAAAACGGTGGTGTTGACGCGGTAACCGGCGTCGCTCTGGTTCGTAGACACTGTATCATGCGTGTACTCGGCAGACAAGTGGAGGCCGGCGACGACTTCGTAATCCGCCCGAAGGTTCGCATCAACAACAGTCCGCCGGAGGTCTGAATCGGAGCCCTGGCCGGCGGCTCTCGTCGAATAATGGTAATAAGAAAGCCGCCCGCCCGCTCCAAGGCTCCACGGTGAGCGGCGGTACTGCAGCCGATGGGAGACGAAGGGCCGGGAAAAATCAAAATAGCCGCCGCCGTTGTCGCGGTTGATTTCCAAGCCGCCGCCAAACCGGCTGCGCCAACGTCGCTCGTCATCCCAGTAGCGGTCGAGACCTCCACGGATACGATGGATGGTGAACTCCCGGCGGCGGCCGTCGATTGCGGTACCATCGGATTCGAGCGCTTCCCGGCTGCTGTAGCGACGCCAGAGACTGCGTGCCGAGAGATCGATTTCCGTCCGCGGGGAGATCGCGTGGTCCCAGGACACTTCGGGACCGACTTCCCGGTAATCGTCGAGGGGACTCCGGAGAAACACCTGTCTGCCGATCGCCTTTCCCCCGAACCGGTGCGAGTCGAGTGGCCGCCACGTTACACCGGGCTCCGCCGCCATGCTGATTCCGCGGAACCGGACCGTTCCGAGCTCTTCCTCGCGCGTGGAAACATCGGCGAATTCATCGTAGTAGTGGACATGGAACGGCGCGGACAGGGCCCAATCGGTCGTGACCTCCCGGGAGACCTCCACCTGCAGCGCCGCCAGGCGCTCGTCGTTGAAATCACCGTCCCGCAAGAAATGAAGGTTCTCCGCGAACAAAAAGAGATCGAGCTGCGGTCCGGCGTCCGGCTGACGGAGGAGGAAAAAGTCGAATCCGCCGTAGAGGAAGAAACCGTCCGTACGGGAAACAGCGCTCCTCAGCACGTTGTCGCGATGCCCGAACCCGCCCTGGAGGGAGATCAAGGACATCCAATCCGACTGTCCGGCCTCGAGATACTCCTCCAATTCCCGTTCGAGTTCCTCCAACTCGCGTTCCATGGCCTCCAGTTCCTCTTCCCAGGCCTCATTCGATTCTTCTTCCCCAAGTGCGGCCGAAAAGACGAGCAGGGAAGCGGCGAGCAGAAGTCGGCAACAAAACGAATGAGGGTCCATCGTGAATGGTGTATTTTCGGTTTTACGGAGAATTCGTGGTTTTGTTTGCGGGAAGCACATCAATCCGAAGGAATCGCCGGTCTGCTTGGCCCACAAGAAGAAGAATCCGGCCAACGGTAACCGCGTCCGGGCTTTCCGTGACTTCGTAAGGGAGTTCGTTCCATTCGGTCAGGTCGACCGATTCGCGGGGACGGTACAAAAGGTCCCGTTTTCGACGGTCCAGGGGAAATTCATAGACCAGTCCTTCTTCCGTCGTTTCCGACAGCGCCGGGTAGGGCGCGGATGCCGGCACATCCGGAGCGAGCCCGAACGCGTATTTCAATAAGTTGGCGATTCCGTCACCCGCCGGATCCGCGAGGGGATCGCCGTCCCCGTCCTCACTCAGACCATGACGAGTGAGCCAAAGTGCGTAGGATTCGGGGACCGAGCCGGCTCTCGCCGCATCGACCGCGAACTGGGGCCAGGCGCTGAGCGCCGAGGGCGAATCTCCGTCGAACCGGTACAAATGTCCGTCGAATGAACCGAGATAGACGGCACCATCGTCTCCGATGACGGGAGAGGATTCGACTCCGTCACCGGTTTCATATTTCCAGACAAGCCCGCCATCCTCGTCCACCGCGTAAACCCGGTTGTCGTTGGAGCCGAAATAAATGATGCCGCCTTCGCTCACGGCTGGCGAGGAGTATATCGCGCCGTCAGTGGCGAAAGACCAACGCATTCGGGATTCATCGGAATCGGCGGAAGGATCGAGGGAGTACAGGTGGCCGTCGGCCGAACCTACGTACACGGTGCCGTCCGGTCCGATCGCCGGCGAGGAATCCACCAGACCCTCGGTTTCGAAAACCCAAAGGACCTCACCCTCCTTGTCCATAGCGTAAAGATCGTTTCCGGCGCCGAAATAGAGTGAACCGTCTTCGTCGATGGCGGGGGAGGAAAAAACGACGTCGCCGGTGTCGTAGTCCCAAAGAAGATCCCCGTCGCGACTTACTGCATGGAAATAACCGTCCCAGGAACCGAAATACACATTGCCGTCGGCATCGACGGCCGGAGAGGATTCGATCCAGTCACCCGTGGGAAACACCCAGCGGAGGAACCCTTCCGAATTGAGCGCGTACAGGAAATGATCGTTGCAGCCAAAGTAAATATTCCCCTCCCGATCGATCGCGGGCGACGAAGTGATCATCCCGTCCGTTTCGAAGAGCCAAATCGGGATCCCCTCATTGTCGATCGCGTACACGAAGAAATCCCAAGAAGCGGCGTATACGGTGCCGTCCGCTCCCACCGCGGGGGACGCGCGCACCAGATCGCCGGCGGGAAATGCCCACTTGAGCGATCCTTCCGGTGTGACGGCGTGGACAAAATGGTCGTCGGCGCCTGTGTACACGGTGCGGTCCCAACCGATTGCGGAAGAAGCGACGATGACATCATCGGTTTGGTAAGACCATTCTTTTTGGGCGCCGTCGTTTCCGGCGAAAAGGAAGCCCGTCGATGCCAGAAGGAGGGTTATTCGGGAGATGAGATTACCGGATAAGTTTCTCATAGGGACGTACCTGTCGGACGGGACCGGGGGATCTCCGGATGGACAGCGTGGCCTCCCGCGTGAAGGCATTCGAGAAAGAGAATATCACCAAGGGAACAAAATTCCTCTCCTGAGAAATGTGGGTCTTTCGATATCTTTGATCTGAAAACGAACCAATAAATCAGGTTTGGTTGAGGTGTTATGGGTTGAGGCGGGAGAAAGTGCAGGCGCCTCTTGTCCGGGCGCCTGCACCTCTCTCTCTCGTTTTAACCGGCCCATTTGTCCCTCTTGATGGACCGGAAGTATCGCGTGCTTCTACCTCAATGCGGCATTGCGCCGTTCGTTCGCGCGTTCGCGGGCGGCCTCACTGACCTTCTGGCGTTCCGCCCTCAAGTCGTTCAACTGGTCGCGGAAATCCTGGAAGGCCGCTTCGCGGTCTTCGCGGGATGCATCCCGGAGCCCCTCCACGGTTTCCCGCCAGTTTTCAAGCAACGCGTCGCGTTCAGCCCGGAAGGCTTCGTTGAGTCCCCGCACCGTCTCCGCCAATTCGGTCCGGGCCGCTGCCGGAGAAGCCCGGTCCTCACCGTTGTCGGCGGCCTCCCGTCGCTCGACGGCTTCCTCCTTCATTCGCTCACGGATTCGTTGGCCGAGCGCCCGCTGCTCGGCGGTCTGCTCTTCAATCAGCGCCCGCATGGCTTCGCGGCGCACGCCTTCTTCCTCATCCCGCAGGCTGTGCGCAAGCGCGCGGCGTTCCTCCACCCGTTCCTGCTGACCCTCGCGGAATTCTTCGATCAGTTCCTCCAACGCCCCGCGATCCGGCCTTTCCGGTTCTTCGGCGCCGAGAAAAGTGCCGGCAGCCAGTAGAGGGCTCAGAGTGAAGATAAGTAGTTTGTTGGTACGTCTCATGGTAATCAGCTCCTTCGTTGTGTGGTTTTCGTATATTTGACCCTCGCTTGGTACACAAGCAGGAATTGGACCAAATTGAGTTATTTAGGTTTAAAGCGATATTAATAAATGTGTTACAAAACAGGATGCGCGGTGCGCCAAGAACGTTGAACAGCTGTTTCCGGGGGCCATTTCCCAAGCCGAAAACACAGGATGGGAAATAACCCCCAGTGGGATTTAACGTATCTCGACGCGCGCTTCGGCTTCGACTTCGCGTTGAGCCTGCAGCAAGGCATCGCGCTCCTCACGAAGTTCCTCGGTTATTTCCCGGCGGAAGTCCATGATCGTATCGCGCTCGGTACGCACGTTCTCCAGAATCTCACGCCGCTCGTCTCGCAGTGCCTCACGCTCCCGGCGAAGTTCCGCCAGAAGCTCGCTGCGTTCCTCCTGGGAGAGTTCGTGCACGCGTTCCGCGGCAGAGACCACCGCGTCTCTTTCCGCGCGAAAGATCTCAACAGCTCTCTCCATTTTCTCCGAGAGTTCGGGATCCGGAGTATCCGGACGTTCGGGCTTCTCCGGCTTTTCAGGAGTATCCGGCTTTTCAGGAGTATCCGGCTTTTCAGGCTTATCCGGTTCTTCCCCATTTCTTTCCGCCCTCGCTTCCGCTGATACGGAGAGATCGGCATAGGCGTCGAACTGGTGCGCCAGAACGTTTTCTTCCATGTCCGCATGTTGGTCGGCGCTCGCGTCAGCTTCCGCGTTGGCCTCAGCTGAGACAACCTGATTGCCGGCGATCAGGAATCCCGTTCCGGCAAGAGTAACTCCGGTGCCGACAAGAATAATCTTTATCGTTTTCTTGTTCATAGTATAACCTCCCTTTTCGTTTGTTCCGATTGCGTTGACGTGTTTGTTCAACGTAACACCCCTCTTCGCAACAGGCGTGCCAAGAGGACATAGATTACTTTAAAACATTCATGCAGCGTATCATAAATACGCGGCCTGCCGCGCGGTTCCCGTGGAGTACCGGACGACTTTGGGGTGTGTTCCCCGGAAC
Source organism: Opitutales bacterium (assembly GCA_007132315.1). Classification (GTDB taxonomy): domain Bacteria; phylum Verrucomicrobiota; class Verrucomicrobiia; order Opitutales; family T3Sed10-336; genus SLOW01. The sequence continues at coordinate 665 of SLOW01000346.1, read as the reverse complement.
CGGAAATTCAGTTGGGAGTTTTTCCCCAGGAACGTAAGGGAATCAGGATACGTCACGGGATAGGAACCGTAACCGTGCACAAATAATCCGGGGCAGCGGGGTGCTGGTATCGGAAACGGGGCCGGGCCAATCGCGATGGGTTCTGACCGCGGCGCACCTTTCCACGCCGAACGAATTCACCGTGAACGGCACGCTCTATATCATGACCGATTTCATCCGCCACCCGAACTGGGATGCCAACGGAATTGCCGCCGCGGTTCGATCATGCTAATTCGATCCACCACCTTAACCGTGCCATTCCTTCTAGCCTGGGTCCCGACTTGTGACCCAACGGGTTCAGTTTTCTTTCGATTTCTTGCCGTCCAGCCTGTACCGGACGTAGTCCCGGGAGACCCCCAGCAACAGGGCGGCCGCGGACACGTTGCCGCCGCTCTGGTCCAGGGCGCGGCGGATGAGGCGATTGATCGCCTCTTCCAGAGAAAAACCGTCGTCGGGAAACGTAAACTGCGGATTCAGCCAGTCGTCGGAAGGCCCGATGGAACCGCCTTCGCCGGATGGCGCGGATAGCTGGCTCAGCGTCAGCTCGTCGCCTTGTTCTTCGAACACGAGCGCACGTTCGAGAACGTGGGACAGTTCGCGGACATTTCCCGGCCAGGGATAGGCAC
>SLOW01000052.1 GCA_007132315.1 Opitutales bacterium | reverse complement strand
GTGCCAGGCGTGCAGCGCCTGGCGTGACAACAGGAGTCGCTCCGCCAGTTCCGCCGACCAGCCTTCCTCGATGAAGCGCAGGTAGAGGCTGTCGTCGGGTCCGTAGATTTTGTCCCCGATCAGCGGTGTGCCCAGCCAGGCGGCGTGGGCGCGGATCTGATGTTTGCGGCCGGTGACCGGGAGGATGCGCGCCAGCGTGAATCCTCCGGCGCGGGCGAGGGGTTCGAATCGGGTGCGGGCCGAGCGGGCGCTGTTGGAGTCGCGGACGGTCTGTTTCACGTAAACCGGACTGTCGAGGTCGCGGGCCAGCGCCCGGTCGACCAGAACCGGCTCGGTGAGGTCGCCGGCCAGGATGCCGAGATAGGTTTTTTCCACCTGCCGGTTCTGCAAGGCCATCTGGGCCGCCCGCGCCGCACGCCGGTGTTTGGCCAGCACGACCAGACCGCTGGTCTCGCGGTCGAGCCGGTGAACCAGGTGGACCACCGCCAACCCGAGGTACTCCCGGCAGGCTCCCACCAGGCTCGACCACGGCCCGTTCTTGGAGGGGTGGCAGACCAGGCCGCCCGGTTTGTTCACCACGACCACGTCGTCGTCTTCGTGCAGGATCCAGCTGGACAGGTTTTCCGGTGTGACGAGTGGCGTTTCCTCGGTCTCGGTCAACGCACCCGGGGGCGGATTCCGGCTTTCGGGTTCGGTGGTCATTGCTGGGCATCATTCCCGGAGACGCGGTGAAAGGCAACGCCGGAGACCTGGGTGCCCGTCCGCCGGGCCCCGGATTTTGCGTTTGCCACCGCGTTTGTTTCGGCCGCAGAATATATGGTTTTCAAAGCATCAGTCATGAGTGAGGTCAGAGTACGATTCGCGCCCAGTCCCACCGGTTTCTTTCACATCGGCGGCGCCCGCACGGCCCTGTTCAACTGGCTGTACGCCCGCCACACCGGAGGGAGGTTCGTGCTTCGAATTGAAGACACGGACCGGCAGCGAAACACGGCGGAAGCCCTGCGCGTGATCCTGGAGGGTTTGCACTGGCTGGGAATGGACTGGGATGAGGGCCCCGAAGCCGGGGGAGACTACGGGCCGTACTTTCAGAGCGAGCGCTCCTCGATTTACCTCGATTACCTGGGCAAGCTGAAGGATGCCGACCGCGTGTACGAAAAGGACGGGGCCGTTTACTTCCGCCTGGAGGGCGAGCGTTACCGCGCTTACGACAATTACAAGAAGTGCGAGGTCGAAAAGGTGAAAGCCGCGCCGCAGGTGATCGACGACCTCGTCCGGGGCCGCGTCGAGCGTGCGGAGGAACAGGATTTTGTGCTGTTTCGCCGCAACGGGGAGCCCGGGTTTCACTTTGTGAACGTGGTGGATGATCTGACGATGGGGATCACTCACGTGATACGGGGCGAGGACCACCTGTCCAACACCAGCAAGCATTGCGAGCTTTTCAAGGCTTTCGGCGAGGAACCGCCGGTCTTCGCCCACATCCCGCTGATTCTCAAGGGCAGCGGTTCGGGGAAGATGAGCAAGCGCGACGAGGGATCGTTGGTGGAGGAATACCGGCGTCGACGCTTCATCCCGGAAGCCGTCCGCAACTACCTGTGTTTGCTCGGCTGGTCTCCCAAGGACGACCGGGAAAAAATGGATATCGAGGAGGTCATCCGGTTGTTCGATCTTTCGGGTATCAACAGCAACAACGCGCGTTTCGACGAGCGGAAACTGGCGTTCATGAACACCGCCTACCTCCGCGAGATGTCCCGCAAGCGTTTTTCAGGCGAGGCCTGGGATTACCTGGTGCGGGCCGGTGTGCTGAAGGAAATTGGCGTGGATACCTCCGGTTGGGATCAGCGCGACAAGCGGTATTTCGAGGAGGTGATGAAGCTTTGCCAGGAAAAGGCCCGATCGATCGAAGACCTCCCGCATTTTGTCGGCTACTTCTTTACCGAGGACTATCCCATCGACTCCGGCGCCGCGCGCAAGGTGCTGAAACAGGGAGATCCCCACGCTCGCCTGCGGGAAATCCGCCGTGCCCTGGAGGAGGTCGCGTCGTTTTCGGAAGCGAAACTGGAGGAGAAGGTGAACGAACTTTCCGAACGGACGGGAGCGCGCCCGGGAGACTACATTCATCCAACCCGGCTGGCGGTTTCCGGAACCAACGTCGGACCTTCCTTTTACGGCCTGCTGTGCATGCTCGGCAAGGCGCGTGTCCTCAATCGCATCGATCGATTTCTGTCGGCGACGCCGGCGCCGGTCTGAGGCGAAGCCTGCCCCCGGATCGGACCGAGACGACGCCTGCGGCGCGCGGCCTTCTCAGAAACGCAAGCCCAGACCCGCCTGGCCCTTGAGGGCTTTGTAGTCGTTTCCGAACTCGCGCGCGAGCCCGGCCTTCAGATATCCGCGCCCGGGGCGCGCCGCACTGCGGCCGCCGAACCGGAACACCACATCCCCGCCGAGTTCGCGATACCGGTCCATGGCGGCCTCCCGCCGGAACCGGGTTTCCCGTCCGAACACGTCCACTACGAAACGTCCCGGCAACGGCACTGAGACAGACAGGCCGTTGCGGACGATCCGCTGGTTGAGATCAGTGTCGAATTCGTAGTCGTCGTAACTTGTGTTGCGTCCCCGGTACACCCCGTACTGGTTTCCCATCGAGAGCGTGACGTTCTGAAGGTTGTAGCTCAACAGGCTGGTGGCGGTGTAGTGTTCCACCAGGCCGCCGGCGGCGAAGTCGACCGATCCGGCGCCGGTGAGACCGGCCGAAGGCGTCACTTGCCAGAAAATCGGGGCGCGGGGACGGTCCGGGATCAGGGTCACCGGAACCCCGGCGGTGACGCCGGCCCGGTAAACCGTCGCGTCCTCCACCTTCAGGTAACTGACCGGGGCCAGCAGGGCCAGGCTGAAGCGCTCGTTAAACCGGAAGCGCCCCGCCAGGTGCAGGCTGTACGCCTCGCCTTTGAAATCGCCGGCTTCGAAGCGACTGTATCCGGGAAACAGGGAAAACCCGACTCGGCCGCGGACGCTGCCGCCGTGGTAGCGCTCGCCCCGCGTGCGTCCTGGCCGGGTGCCGAATTCCTGGAAGGTCGCTTCTGCGGTGCGGGCGGTGGTGCTGTTTGGATTGCCGTCGGTTACCGCCACCAGCGAATGCCGGTTCATCTCCCGGTTGAAGCGGCCCCATTCCCGCGCCCCCTCGTCCTGGATGAAATCCTCGATCTGTTGGTGAATTTCGTCGCGACTCGCGCCGGTGAACGTTCGGCTGAACCCGGTGGACGGAATGTGAAGGGTGGCTTCGTTGCCGAATTGCGCCACCTCAATCTCGATGGCTCCGGCCACGCCCGCGTAGTGAAGCGTCGCGTTGTAGTCGGCCAGGGCGTCGAGACCGGAAAAATCCTCCCGAACCCGGATAAAATCCTCGATCAGATCGGGCAGTGACGAACCGCCGCCGCCGATCGACGGGACGTCGGTTTGGATTTCGAAGAGGGGCCGGGCCTCCAGCGTTGCGGCGGCCGGTACGAGCGTCGCCAGGAGGGCGAGGCCGATTCGACGAAAGAAAGGAGCCTTGTACATGCGGTCGGAATGTGAAAATGGCGCGGTGCGAACCAACCGCGGTGATCCGGTTGGGCACTGAAACAGCGGACCGTGTTTACCGGCCCTTCTTTGACGAGGAGCCGCTTTTTTCCGCTTTGCCCTCCTCGCTCTTGTCCTCCGGATCGTAGATGTACCCGACGCCGTGGATCGTGCGGAATGCCGACAGGTCGCTGCCGCCCTTGGAAAGGGAATCCCGGATCTTGACGATATACTGGTCCAGCGAACGGCTGCGCACATCCGCGTGGATGCCCCACACCGCGTGGATCAGGCTTTTGCGCGAGAGCACGACACTCTGGTTGGCGTATAGATACTGCAGGATGCCGAGCTCCTTGCGCCCGAGATTCTTTGTCTCGCCGTCCGGGTACTTGATTTCGAGGCGATGGGGATTCACCCGCGCCCCGCAGAAGTCGAACGGCTCCTCCGTCAGACTGGCGTTCTTGGTGACTTTTTGGTCCTTGAGTGTTTCGGTTCGCCGCAGGACCGCGTTGATGCGGGCGATCAGTTCCGGAAAGCTGAAAGGTTTGGTGATGTAATCATCGCCCCCGCTCTCGAGGCCCCTGACGATGTTCAACTCCGAGTGGCTGCCGGTGACGAAGATGGTCGGGACTTCAATGTTGTTCTTCTTCAGGCTCTCCATCAAGGAGAAGCCGTCCTGGTCGGGCAACCCCAGGTCGAGCAGCAGCAGGTTGGCGAAATTGTTTTTCAGAAAGCGGGCCGCCGGAGCGCCGCTGTTGTAGGTCATGGTAAGCATGCCCGCCTCCTCCAGATTCAGTGCGATCAGGTTGGCGAGATCGACTTCGTCCTCGACGATGACGACAAGTGGTTTGGCTTCGCGGCTCATGATACAAGGGGGGATGGGACGGCTGATCGGTCCTGAAAATCGAGAAAGAGTCGGCGAGCGTGCATAAATAAACGAGTTGGCTCTAGGTTGTGCTGGTTTTGGTAATAGTCGGGCCGTGGGTCCGTGTCAAAAAAAATTAAACTTGAACGTCGGCCCCCGGAACGCTCTTGCTGAAGGCATGTCGCGAGATTCGTCCAGACTTCTCATGCTCGGCCTTCCCAAGGGTAGCCTGGAAGAGGCCAGCCTTCGGCTTTTCGCCAAGGCCGGGTTTCGGATCGGCAAGAGCTCCCGCTCCTACAAACCGTCGATCGACGATCCGGAATTGGACGGACGTTTCGTGCGGGGCCAGGAATTGAGCCGTTACGTGGAGCACGGTTATTTCGACTGCGGCCTGACGGGGCATGACTGGGTCCTGGAGAACGGATCCGATGTGGTCGAAGTCTGCAATCTCCTCTACAACCGTGCCTCCCAGCGTCCGGCGTATTGGGTTCTGGCCGTGCCGGAGGCGTCGCCCATCCGGTCGGTCAACGACCTCCATGGCAAGCGGATCGCCACGGAAGTCGTCAATCTCACCCGGAATTTCCTGGAGCGGCACGGCGTCGGCGCGGAAGTCGAGTTCTCCTGGGGCGCCACCGAGATGAAAGTACCGGACCTGGTGGACGCGATCGTCGATCTCACCGAAACCGGCAGTTCCCTGCGCGCGAACAACCTGCGGGTCGTGGAAACCCTCCTGGAAACCAACACCCGCTTCATCGCCAACAAGAACAGTTGGGAGGACCCCGAAAAACGCCGTAAGATCGAAGGCATCGCCCTGTTGCTGCAGGCGGCGTTGGAGGCGGAGTCCAAGGTCGGACTGAAACTGAACGTGCGTCGGGATCGCCTGGATAGTGTTCTTTCCGGACTCCCCTCCCTGCGCAACCCAACCGTCTCCCCGCTCAGTTCCGACGGCTGGGTCGCGGTCGAAACGATCGTGGACGAAGCGGTGGTCCGGGAGATCATTCCCCGCCTCAAGGCGGGCGGCGCCGAGGACATCATCGAATATCCCCTGAACAAAGTGGTGCGCTGATGCCGGCCGCGGCG
>SLOW01000129.1 GCA_007132315.1 Opitutales bacterium | reverse complement strand
GGGCGAGGGGAAGGCCGAGCAGGAGAATGGAGGTGACGACGGTGTACGAAAGCTGAAACCCGGCGTTCCAGAGCTGGTACGGGAAGAGCAGCAGGACGCAGACCGCCGAACAGGCCAGGGCGGAAACCGGGTTTCCCGGCCGTGCGAAAACCGAAGCGCTCCAGAAAAACGCGACCATGATGAAGGCGCGCACCGCGGAGGGCGCCCCGCCGGTGATTTCCACGTACAGCAGCAGCAGTGCGAGTCCGATGGCGGCCGTCGGTCGCGGCGGCACCCGCATCACGTTGAGAACGGTCTTCAGGGCGAGCGCGATCACCCCGATGTGCAGGCCGCTGATCGCGAACAGGTGAAGCGTTCCCGTTCCCATGAACACCGAGCGTTGCTTATCGCTGAGGGCCTGGCGCTGGCCGAGCAGCATGGCGACATAGACCGCGACGTACTCCGCGTCTTCAGGGGCGCCGGTTTGGAGGCGCGCCGCAAACTCGTCGCGGAGATTGCGGCAGCTTCGGAAAAAGGTCCGGGCCGGACGGGCCTTTTCAGGCGGGGGTCCCCGAGCGAAGCGGAATTGAATGCCGGAGCGCGCCAGAAAACGCTGGAAGCCGTCCCCGGTGGGCGAGCCGCCCAACGGCTCCAGCACCCCGCGGGAGCGCAGCCGGGTGGTGCGTGTGGGGACGGGCATCTCCGGATCGGCGCCGAAGGAAAAATGGATCCGTTTGCCGGCCAGCTCTTCCAGCAGAGGCGGCGGCCGAGTCACCCGGCCGATCCCGGACAGGTGGTCGGCTCGGGACGAGGCGAAGAGCCGTTCGACCTGGAACTCCAGTTCCGTTTCCCTCGGGGGAAGCCGATCCCATTCCGGGAGATCGTTCTTGCGGTGTTGATAGTAGGCCGTCGCGAGGCAAAACACCGCGGCCGAAAAGACCCCGATCCAGGCCGCCTCGCCCGTCCGCGAACAGAGCCCCTTGAGTCCCTCCCGGCCCCAGGGTCCATAAGCCAGCGTGATCGAGAGCGCCGTGAGGAGGATCCCCAGGACCAGGAACGGGCGGAACAATCCCGGCCAGAGGTGCTCGGCGGCGACGTAACCGGCGATCAGGGGAAGGATCAGACGAAGAACGGGGCAACGGCGGTGTTCGGTGTGCATGGGGTTGCGGGGTTTTCAACCGGTGCGACGGGTACCGGGGTCAATTCCCCTCATCAAAATCACCACGACGTCCGGCTCAAGCCGAAAACGCCGGGGGATTGACGTCCGTCCATCTTTTCTCTCCAAATCCCCCGTAGGCCCGCCCGTGAGGGCGGGGAGTACGGCGTTCCGGTTCGGACCCCGCTTTCGCTCATCGGTTCTCCCGCTCCTCCCGAACACCACCCGTGCCGGGATCCATAAACGTGCGGCCGGACAGCACCTTGCCTTTGAGCAGAGCTTGTTGGAGAAACGCGCGGGCTTCGCCCACGGCGTGTGGGGTCTCGAGGCCGCGTGCGAGATAGGCGGCAATGGCGGCGGAAAAAACACAACCGCTTCCGTGCGTGTCGGTTTCCCGGATCCGGGCGTACTCAAATACCCGGGGTTCGCCGGAAACGTCGATCAAGACGTCGGTCACCCGGTCGCCCTCCAGGTGACCTCCCTTCATCAGCACGGCGCATCCGTAGTCAGCGCGCAGGCGGCGGCCGCCATCGATCATGGCGTCGGAATCGGCGGGCCGTTCTTCGAGCAACACGGCGGCCTCGTCGAGGTTCGGCGTGATCAGGAACGCCCGGGGCAGCAGGTCCTCTCGCAGGGTGCGGATGGCGTCGGCCTGGAGCAGGGTCGCGCCGCTCGTGGCGACCATGACCGGGTCCGTAACCACCCGGATCCCTGGGTTTTCGGCCAGAAACCGGCTGACACCGCGGATGATCTCCGCCGAGTAGAGCATACCGGTTTTCATCGCCGAAACGGAAAAGTAGTGCATGATTTGCCGCATTTGTTCGACGACAAACGCGCCCGGGACCGGCAGCACGTCGCTGACGCCGTCCGGATTTTGTGCGGTCAGGCAGGTGAGGGCCGAAGTCCCGTGAACCCGGAGTGCGTCGAACGTCAACAAATCCGCCTGAATTCCCGCTCCCCCGCCACTGTCCGATCCCGCCACGGTCATCGCCACCGGCCGCTCGCTGCCAAAGGATGTGCCCATGGCCCCATCCAACCGTCACTCCCCCGCCGCTGGCAAGCTCCCGGAGGAGAAACCGGACGGAAACACGTTGCGCCCGGCGGCCTTACGCTCCGTCAGCAAACGAACGTCCGGCGATCGATGGGACTATAAGCCAGGCAAAAAGACGTTGACGGGCGTTCGGACGGATTGTGTGCCAAGCAAAAAAGGATTGACGGGGTTGGGGGGGTCGGGAAGTGGTCGGTGATGAGTCGCGGACGGAAACGGATTGTGATCACGGGTGTGTCTCGCGGGCTGGGTCGGGTTCTGGCTGTGGGTATGGCCGCCGAGGGGCATTCGATCTTCGGTTGCGCGCGATCGCACCAGGGAATCGACGAACTACGGCGGGAACTGGGGGAGGGTCACCGGTTTTCGGCGGTCGATGTGTCGCGGCCGGAGGCGGTGGCGGCCTGGGCGGAAGCGTTGGTCGCGGCGGTAGGAGCCCCGGACCTGTTGATCAATAACGCGGGCCTGATCAACGGCAACGCGCCGTTGTGGGATGTGCCGGCGGAAGAGATTTCGCGGGTGGTGGATGTGAACCTCAAGGGCACCGCCTACGTGATGAGCGCCTTTCTTCCGGCGATGATCGAGCGGGGGACCGGCGTGGTGGTCAATATGAGTTCGGGCTGGGGCCGGTCGGTTTCCCCGTCTGTGGCACCTTACTGCGCGACGAAATGGGGCGTGGAGGGATTGTCGCGGGCCGTGGCGTGCGAGGTGCCGGACGGGCTGGCGGTGGTGGCCCTGAATCCCGGTGTGATCGACACCGAAATGCTGCGGAGCGCCTTTGGCGAAGGGGCCGGGGCTTCCCCCGCACCGGCCGAGTGGGCCGCCCGCGCGGTGCCTTATATCTTCGGAATCGGTGCGGACGCGAACGGCGGGGTCCTCACCGTGCCCTGAGGTTCTCCGGATTCTTGCTGTCGGGCGGGGTCGGGGCCGCTGATGCGGGAATGCTCGACCCGTGCAGGCCGGTATCGCTGGCGCAGCCGGTTTGCCGGTTGCCAGGACGGGTGAAATCGGCGAGGGTGAACACGGTTTTCCGATAGGGAGTTTATGGAGCGACGAATCGTTTATTACCACCATCCGGTGTTCCGCCTTCTTCAGTCGTGGGTGCTGCTGGCGATCGGCGTCCTTCTCGGGGCGGCTCTGGTCCCGGGAATCCGTTACGACGGCGCCGGGACACTGTTCCTGGTCGTTCTCCTGCTGAGTTTCCTCAACGCGTTCCTCAAGCCACTGCTGCTCCTGTTCACATTGCCGTTTATCATGCTGACGATGGGGCTCGGGATACTCCTGATCAACGCCGTGCTGTTCCTGGTGGCCGGCCGCCTGGTTCCGGGATTCGAGGTGGCGGGATTCGGGTCCGCATTCCTGGGCGCGCTGGTGATCAGTGTGGTCGGCCTTCTGATCAATGCGCTGCTGCCTCTGGAACTGTCCTACCGCGACACCATCCGCCGCGGCAAGCGGGGCCGGAAGAGCCGAAACGGTAAAAACGACGACGATGTTATCGACATCTGATCGGATCCGGTGTCTTGTATTCGCTTACGTTTGAAAAAATATCATGGCCGAAACCACCAAATACGATCTTGTTGTGATCGGCGGGGGACCCGCCGGGTACGCCGCCGCCATCCGGGCGGGACAACTGGGCAAGAAAGTCGCCTGTATCGAAAGCGAACGCGCCGGGGGAACTTGTCTCAATTGGGGCTGCATTCCCAGCAAGGCCCTCCTTAAAACCGCGGAGCTCTATACCAAGCTGCACCACCTGGAGGAGTTTGGCCTTTCCTGTCAGAAGCCTTCGTTCGATTTTCAAAAAGTGATCGCCCGCTCGCGCACGGTCTCCGATCAGATGGCCAAAGGGATCGAGTTCCTGTTCAAGAAAAACAAGGTCGATTACGTCGTCGGTAGCGGCAGCGTCAGCGTTCCCGGGATGGTCGAGGTCGTCGAGGGCCGGGACAAGGGAACGTTCCTCAAGACGGACAACATCCTCATCGCCACGGGCTGCCGCGCCCGTCGTCTGCCCGGGATCGAGGTGGACGGGGAACGGATCATGACCTCGCGCGAGGCTCTGGTGGCGAAAAAACTCCCCAAATCGATCACCATTCTCGGCGCCGGAGCGATCGGCGCGGAATTCGCCTATTTCTTCAACGCCCTGGGCAGTGAAGTGACCCTGGTGGAAATGCTGCCGCAGGTGTTGCCACAGGAAGACCAGGAAGTGGCGCGGACGCTGGAGCGCAGTTTCAAGAAGCAGGGCATGACGGTGCATAAGGCCACCCGCCTGGAAGACGTCAAGGTGCTCAAGAGCGAGGTAAAATACACCCTCAAGCCGGACAAGGGCGACCCGCGGGAAGGCCGGTCGGAAAGCCTGCTGCTCGCGATCGGGGTGGTGCCGAATCTGGAAAAGGCGGTTTCGCCGAAAGTCCGGATCGATCTGGACGATCGCGGTTACGTCAAGGTCGGCGACGATTACCAGACGTCTGTCGCCAATATTTACGCCGCCGGCGACGTCATCGGGCCGCCCTGGCTCGCGCACACGGCGACCTATGAGGCCGTGCAGGCGGTTAACGGGATGTTCGGGGCCGGCAAGCCGAAGCGGGTGACGCTGTTCCCGTCCTGCACCTACTGCCAGCCCCAGGTGGCCAGTCAGGGAGAGACCGAGCAGGCGCTCAAGGAAAAGGGCGTGGCCTACAAGGTGGGCAAGTTTCCATTCACCGCGTCCGGCAAGGCCGTGGCCGGCGGCGAGTCCGACGGTTTCATCAAGATTCTCACCTCCGAGGAGGATGGCGAAATCCTCGGCGTGCACATTCTCGGGGCGGAAGCGACCGAGCTGATCGCCGAGTACGGCCTGGCGATGACCCTGGAGGCCACGGCCGAGGAAATCCACGCCAGCATCCACGCCCATCCCACCCTGTCGGAGGGCCTGGGCGAGGCTGCGGCCTCGATCAGCGGCGAAGCGATCCATATCTGAGAGGCGCGCCGCGCCCGAAAAGCGGACGGAGCCGTCCGTGCCGGATCGAGCCATAGGCCGGCATTCGACAGGTAAACCCCGCGGCGGTACTCGATCGGTACAGGCGATCCTTTCATCCCGAAACCGACAGATTGAACTACGGCCTCGAGCCCGGACAACCGCGTGTGGGTGACCGATGGTCCGTGGTTGTACCGGAGCATTTGCACTTGCTTTTCCGGAACCGGCGTTCATTTTTCGGGGAGTTGGCATCCGTGCCGGCCGGGGAGAACGGGCTCCAGGGCGAATCGGAGCCGCTTTTTCGATCCATGTCCACTATCGAACCGACGGTCCTTAAGCCGGGCGAGGGGGAAAGCCCGGCATGACAAAATGAGAAGAGGGATGACAGATCCGT
>SLOW01000010.1 GCA_007132315.1 Opitutales bacterium | reverse complement strand
GAAGGTGTACAACGCCATCGTGAAACGGTTCACGGACTTCGCCTCGCGACTGAACATCAACGATATCGAATTCATCCCCATCAGCGCCCTGAAAGGCGACAACGTGGTGGACAAGTCGGAAAACATGCCCTGGTACCGCGGCGCATCCCTGCTGTACCACCTGGAGACGGTGTACGTGGGAAACGATCACAACCACGTGGACGCCCGTTTTCCCGTTCAATGGGTGGTGCGTCCGCAGTCGGACAAGCACCACGATTTTCGCGGGTTCGCCGGAAAAGTGGCGGGCGGCGTGTTCAAACCCGGCGACGAGGTCACGGTTCTGCCTTCGGGATTTTCAACCCGTATCAAAAACGTACATACATTCGACGGCGAAATCGACGAGGCGTTCGCGCCGATGTCGGTGACCATGACCATGGAGGACGAAATCGACGTCAGCCGCGGCGACATGATCGCCAAGCCCAACAACCAGCCCGAAGCCGAGCAGGATCACGAGATGATGCTTTGCTGGTTCAATGAAAAGAAACTGAAGGCCGGCGGGAAGTACGAGATCCGCCACACCACCCAGGATGCGAAATGTGTCGTGAAGGAGGTGCGTTACAAGGTCAACATCAACACGCTGCACAAGATCGAGGACGATCTGGAGGTCGGGCTCAACGACATCGCCCGGGTGAGCGTGCGGAGTTCGAAGCCGCTGTTGACCGACAGCTACCGCAAGAACCGGCTCACGGGCAGCGTGATTTTGATCGATCCGTTCACGCACGAAACGGTCGCGGCCGGGATGATCGTCCACCGCTGAGGCATGAGTTCGATCGCCGTCTGGGGACTGGCCGCCCGACCCAGGACGTTGCCCGCAGCGGCGGCGCCCGTCATGGTCGGCACAGCGGTGGCCATTTCGGAAGGGGCCTGGGAGCCGGGCGCCTTCCTGTTCTGCCTGGTCTTCGCGCTCTTGATCCAGGTGGGCACCAATTACGCCAACGATTATTATGACTTTATCAAGGGAGCCGACAGCGCCGGGCGGCAGGGACCGGCCCGGGCGACGGCCAAGGGATTCGTGCGGCCTCCGGCGATGCGCCGGGCCGCGCTCTTGACGTTCGCTCTGGCGTTCGCGGCCGGATTTCCGCTTGTGATTTACGGCGGGTGGTGGCTGGTGCCGATCGGGCTGGCCTGTATTCTCGCCGGACTCGCCTACACGGCGGGTCCTTGGCCGCTGGCGTATAACGGGCTGGGCGATGTTTTCGTTTTCTGCTTTTTTGGGATTGTGGGTGTGACGGTCACCGATTACGTCCACAGCGGGGCGTTCAGCGGAGCGGCGTTTACGGCTTCCCTGGCCGTCGGGGCGGTGATCACGGCGATTCTCGTGGTCAATAACCAGCGGGACCGGCGCGACGACGCCCTCGCGGGGAAAAAGACTCTGGCCGTGCGTTTCGGTCCGGGTTTCTCCATTGCCGAGTATGTGGGACTGCTGGTGTTGGCGTTCGGCGCGCCGGTGGTGTTGGCGGTCGTCCATACGGGCCCGCTGGCGCTGCTTCCCTGGATTCTCCTGCCCTGGGCGGTGCATTTGGTCCGGCGTCTCGTGCACGCGGATGCGGGACACGAGTACAACACGCTGCTGGGACGGACGGCCCTGTTCGGGTTGGGATTCAGTTTTCTGCTGGCTCTGGGAATCCTCTTTTAGGACTGCCGCTCGGCTGTGGGGTTGATCGTTCGAGGCAACTGAAACGAACGGAGTCTTGATTCTCCCCTGGAGTCGGGTATTTTATGAGCACTTGATGAACGCATCCAGAATAGCAGAGTCCAATCTCGTCGGATCTCTCCTTCTGGCGCATCCCGGGTTGGAGGATCCCAATTTTCGACGGGCGGTCATTCTGCTCTCGGCTCACTCGGGTGATGAAGGCGCCATGGGCGTGATCCTGAACCGTCCCCTGAACCAGACGCTCGGCGAATACGACGGCAGCCTGGTGTACAGTGATCTCGCCAACGTTCCGCTCTACGAGGGCGGTCCCGTGCAGGCCGGTCAGATGATCCTTTCGGCCTGGTCGTGGTCGGAGGAGAAGAAGATCTTCCGCCTGTTCTTCGGCATCGACGCCGAAAAGGCAAAGGAATTGCGGGATGACCAGAACATGGAGCTCCGGGCTTTCCTCGGGTATTCCGGCTGGGGCAAGAGTCAGCTCGAAGGCGAACTGGCCCAGAACACTTGGGTACTGGCCAACATCAACAGCGATGTGCTTCACGGCTTGGAGGACGACGACCTGTGGCGCACCATCCTGTCGGAGGTCAGCCTGGAGATGAAGCTGCTGGCTGATTTCCCGGACGATCCCAGCCGCAATTGAGCTTTTGGATTGCGCTTTGGCCGCCTGGAATTCAGCACTTGTTCAGCTGAATTCACGATGATCGACGTTTACCGCACCATTCCGCACCGGCCTCCCTTCTTGTTCGTCGATCGGGTGGTCGCCGAGGAAGGCGACTCCCTGACGGCCGTCCGTTTATTGCGCGACGACGAAGCCCATTTCGTGGGACACTACCCGGGAAATCCCATCATGCCCGGGGTGCTGCTTTGCGAGGCGGCCTTTCAGGCGGGAGCCATTCTGCTGGTGAAGCGCGAAGGCGGCGCAATCGGGAACCGCACGCCCGTCCTGACGCGGATCAGCGACGCGCGCTTCAAGAATATCGCTCGGCCGGGCGACGCGTTGACGATCCGGGTTACCTGGAAGGAGGCCCACGGGCGTTTCCATTTTCTCCACGGCCTGATCACGTCGGGGGAGCGCAAGATCCTGAGCGTCGATTTCGGTCTGGCATTGATCGAGGAGAAAGCCTGACATGAGCTTCCTCAACCTGGAAAACCGGAACGTCCTCGTATTCGGCCTGGCCAACCGGAAAAGCGTGGCCTGGCACACGGCCAAGGCATTGCGCGAGGAGGGGGCCAAGGTGATTTTCAGCGTTCGTTCGCCGGAGCGGCGCGAACAGCTGCGCAAACTGACCGGCGAGGATCCGGTTTACGTCTGCGACGTCGAACGGCCCGGCGAGATCGAACAGTTGGCCGAAACCGTCGGCCGGGAGCACGGTGCCCTGCACGGACTGGTGCACTCCATCGCCTTCGCCAATTACAGCACAGGATTCCGGCCGTTTCACGAAACGCGCCGCGACGATTTTCTCCAGGCCACGGCGATATCCTGCTTTTCCCTGGTGGAGATCGCCCGGGCGTTCAAGCCGTACCTCGACCGGCGCGCTTCGGTGGTGGCGGTGAGTATCTCCTCACACTTGGTCACGGCCGAGAACTACGGTTACATGTCGCCGATCAAATCCGCCCTCGACGGCGTGGTCCGCAACCTGGCGAAGTCCTTCAGCGCGGACACCGAGGTGCGCTTCAATACCGTCAACGCCGGCCTGTTGAAAACAAGCGCTTCCGCGGGCATTCCCGGCTATATTGAGAGTTACCTCTACGCCGAAAAGATGACCTTCCGCAAGCGGGCTCTGGACACCGCCGAAGTCGCGAACGGAATCCTTTACCTCCTTAGCGAACGCTCCAGCGGTATGAACGGAACCGGGATGGTGCTCGACGCCGGCCTCGGCTGCAATTACTTCGACCGCGAACTCGTCGCGCGCGCCATGGCGTCTCAGGGAGAAAGCACATGAGCGTCGCGGCATCGGGACCGGGGGCGCCGGGAGCGACAGTGGCTTTTTATCTGGCGGTGCGAGCCGCATGAAAAGGCATTTGAAAGCGAAAATTTGTGATTTGAAATAAACCGATGGATTTGAATCGGATACACGTTCAAACAACAACACCGCGCCGGGACCGTGTCGAATCGAGGTATTGCTTTGACACGCCCGTTCGGCGCGACCATCGTTTGGCCGAACTCATCTAACGTTACTTATGAAAAACCTGCATTTCCTTTCCGGACTGATCGCAAGTCTGTTGTTGCCGTTCACGCTCGGCGCCGAGGATTCGGAGAGCCGGGATATCGATACCGAAAACGCTATGGAAGAAGGACTCTACGCCAAATTCACGACCAACCGCGGGACCATTCTGCTCGAACTGCACTACGACAAGGTGCCCATGACGGTCATGAACTTCGTCGGCCTGGCCGAAGGCAAGATCCGGGCCGATCACCGGCCGGGCGAGCCGTTCTACGACGGTCTGACCTTTCACCGGGTCATCGACAACTTCATGATCCAGGGTGGCTGTCCCGAAGGTTCCGGCCGGGGAGGACCCGGTTACCGGTTTCCCGATGAGATCGCTCATTCTCTGCGTCATGACAGCGCGGGGATACTCTCCATGGCCAACGCCGGACCGAACACCAACGGCAGCCAGTTTTTCATCACCCACGGCCCGACCCCGCACCTCGACGGAGGGCACGCGGTTTTCGGGCGCGTGGTGGAAGGCCAGGACGTGGTCGATGCCATCCGCCGGGACGACGTCCTCGAAAAAGTGAAAATCCTCCGCGTCGGCGATGACGCCGAAGCCTTCCAGACCGACCAGGAATCCTTCGACCGCCTGGTTGCAGAGAACCGGTAGCGGCCCGGGTACGTCCGATCCCGGGTAGCGCCGGCGTCACGGCGAGATTGCGGATTCCTGATCGCTGATACGGATGGCGTATTCCTGAATTCAGGGCCGGGCCGTGCCTGAGGTCCGGTGCCGTCGAGTCGCAGGGTGGCCGGGGCGGGCCGCGGTCCCAGGGGGAGGAAGGCTATCGCCCGGAGGTGGGGTCGGCCGCGCGGGAGCGGATCAGGTCTTGCAGGCAGGTGTGGCGGGCGCCGGTTTCGTTGTTGCGCAGCGCCATGGCGTAGGCGCCCGGGTTGCCGATCAGAAAGACTTTTTTTCTGCCGCGGGTGATGCCGGTATAGACCAGGTTGCGGCGGAGCATGACGAAGTGTTGCTTGAGCAGCAGGAGGACGACAACGGGGTATTCGCTTCCCTGTGACTTGTGAATGGTTACCGCGTAGGCGAGAGCGAGGTCGTTGAGCTCGGTGCGCTCGAACACGTGGGTTTCGTCGTCGAAATCGGCGGTGAGTGTTCCCGATTCGGCATCGACGCGGGTGACGGTGCCAAGGTCGCCGTTGAAGACGCTTTTTTCGTAATTGTTGCGCAGTTGGATGAGTTTGTCGCCGGGACGGTAAACGACGCCGCCCTGGGTGAGGCCGGGGCCTTCGGGATTCAGGGCGCGTTGGAGGCTCGCGTTCAGGTTGGCCACGCCGGCGACACCCTTGTGCATGGGAGTGAGCACCTGGGTGTCGCGGACCGGATCGACACCGAACACGCGGGGAAGGGTGTCGGTGCAGAGTTTCAGCAGGGTTTCGACGACTTGCTCGGGTGTGACGGCTTCGAGGAACTGAAGATCGGCCCGCGGGTCGATGTCGGCGGGCCGGGAGGCCTGCGCGGCGATGCGCACGCGGCCGTGGTTGACGTCGTGGGCCGTGGCGACGATCGCGCTTTCCTCCTGTTGCCGGTAAATGGTGTCCAGTCGGGTTACGCTTCCCGCCGAAGCCTGTATCAGATCTTTCAAAACGTTTCCGGGCCCAACCGAGGGGAGCTGGTCGGTGTCGCCCACCAG
>SLOW01000014.1 GCA_007132315.1 Opitutales bacterium | reverse complement strand
GGCATGCCTGTCGATCATCTGCCGAAGGGCGGATTCGCCCGATGCGGCATAAATCCCGACAACCCTGCTTAACCGAGTGCCATTCCCCTTAGTCTCTTTTTCCTTGCTTTACCTTTTTCCTTTACCTGCGTTCGACCCGGAGGCGGAGGAAGCGTTGTTTGTCGGCGTCCGGATTGAGGTCGCGGGCGATGACGCGTTCGCGGCCGTCCTGATCGGCGGGGAGGACTTCGACGGCTTGGTCGCCAAGCGGGCGCCAGGTTTTCAAGTCGGAGGAAGCCTCCACGATGTAGCGGATGTCCCGGATGCCGGACGGGCGTTCGAACTGCAGCGCCATTTGCCCGTCGCGGGTTGTCAGGCCGGGCCTTTCGGTGTTGCTCAGGCGCTCGTGCGGCGCGCGACCGAGTGCGTACTTGAGCAGGTTGGGCGTTCCGTCGCCTGTGGGAGCTGCCGAATCGGAGCTGACGAGCGGATTGGCTTGTTCCGCATCGGTGAAATGGAGGGATTTCCAGGCGTCGATAGGCCGTTTCGAAAGGGTGAGACTGGCGGCTCGGGATTCTTCCAATTCGTACGCTGAATCCTCGGAGAGATGGACAATCAGCTCGGTGTCTTCAGGCAGGTAGGCGTTCGGCTTCACGTGCAGTGTGAGTCTGCCAGTTTCACTGTCCGCAGGGATTTCCACCTGGGTCGGAGCTTGTTCCGTGTCGATCCATTCGGCTCCAGGCCCCGAGATTTCATAGCGCACGAAGACGTCGCCGGAGAGGTTTTTCGAACGATTGAGGAACAGAGTGAGCCGATCGGCTTCAACGGGATCCACCGAGCCCCCGGTGGTGGCGAGTTCGACGGATGGGATGTCGTTTGTGGCTTCGATCGAACCTCCCGCGGGCTGCGCGGAAACGATGGGATCGTGGTGTTCGACTGTGTAGGTGTCGTTTGAATACCCGGGAATCTCGACCGAATCGAACCGTGCGGTGGTGGAATGGTCTCCCGCGACTGCAAGACCAACGTAGGTCTCTTCGGCAAAACTGACAGTGATGCTTGTCAGCGGTCGCCAATTCGATCCGTTGCGAGAATAGAAGCTGCGGATTTGGTCTCCTTCGCGTTCGAGCTTCAGCCAGACGGGCATCGGACGCCCCCAGCGTGTGGAATCGTACGTGAACTCGCCCGCCGCGAAACGGCGCTGCAGCGATACGGACCTTTCGAGTGTGCTGGTCAGGAAGGTGTTGCGGGAGTCGGGACCGAGCGTGTCTCGGATCATAATACCCGCCTTGGCATAGGGGTCTGTGCTCTCGATGCCGTTGACTCGGGCGATGATCGCGCCGTCTCCGGAGAGTCTGTAGTACACAAAATGAAAGGCGTCTTCCCGTCCCCAGATATCGGATCCGGTCGTGGTCAGAGTGAAACGGCCGGAAGCGTCAACCTTGGCCGATCCGGCGACTGAAACGCTACCGATATCTTGGGAAACAAGGACTCCCTCGGGCACGGTGGGTTCGAAGTCGCCGGTGTACGTCGAGAGCTTGTATTGCTTCGTAGCGTTGAACCGTTGGTCGCTGATGGGTTCCTGGGTGCGGGTATCCATGAGAGTCCACTCGATTCCGTCATGGCTGCCGTAAACGTTCCAACTGACGGGATCCCGGGAGGGATGGTCGTTGGCGGTGGTCCAACGGTAACTGTTGAAGGCGGCTGGGTCGGCGCCCAGGTCTATTTCCAGCACCGACTTACCAGTGAGAGAGGGATTTTCTTCGGCGAAATTGAAATCCAGCCACTTTGCATTGGAGCTGTTGTCGATCGCTTGATGCGGTCCTTCGTTTGATGGATTGCTGCCGCCAGGATTTGAAGCGAGTTCCCCTTCCGACCAAGAGATGACTTCGTCATCAAGGAGAAGGTCGAATCGGGAAGCCTGAATGGAATTGGCGCTACCTTTGCGTTCGGTAATCTCCCAACGAATGTATTGGAAACGGACCGACTCTTTGTTGATTTCGGTTTGGTCCTCTTCCTTCTCATCGGATTTTTCACTTTCTTGTTGTTGTTCTTCGTTCGTGGGTTCCGTTACGGATACAAAGGTGGGAGCTGTGCTGGTGATTTGTCCGTGAATATCGGTGACCGTGGCGTTCACGGAGAAGTCGCCCGTTTGGCCCGGTTCCCAAGTGGTGCTCTCGGAGGCGTCGGAGAGGGAGGCAAGTTCGCTTCCGTTTGCGTAGAAGATGATCTCCTTGAGTTGGTCCGGATCGCCCGACAAGCTCGCGGTAAGAGTGAAGGAGCTGCCAAGCTCGAGTGAATCGCCTTCCTGCGGAGAGGTTATTGTGACGGTTAACGGTGCCGGCAGCACCTGAACGGTCGCAGCTTCCGAAACGGTTTGCTTGCCGTCGATGTCGGTGACCCGGGCGGTGAGGGTGAACTCACCGTAGGTTTCGGGCATCCATTCGATGGTTTCGGTGAGGTCGCCGGTTTGGGCGACCGGTTCGCCGTCGGCGAGGAAGGTGACGTGGTCGAGACGGTAGGCCTCGCCGGAGACCTGTTCCGCCGCAAGGCTGATGGCGTCGCCGTGGGCGAAGATCGCTCCGTCTTCGGGTGCGACCAGTGCGACACTGAGAGCGGGCGGTTGCACGGTAATGGCGACCGAACCGGAGAGAGAAGTGTTGCCGTCGATATCGGTGGCGCGTGCGCGCAAGGTGATGTCGCCGTAGGTTTCAGGCGTCCAGTCGATGGCTTCGGCGAGGTCGCCGGTTTGGGCGACCGGTTGCCCGTCGGCGAGGAAGGTGACGTGGTCGAGACGGTAGGCTTCGCCGGAGACCTGTTCGGCCGCAAGGCTGATGGCATCGCCGTGGGCGAAGGTGGCGCCTTCTTCGGGTGCGACCAGTGCGACACTGAGAGCGGGCGGTTGCACGGTAACGGTGACCGAACCGGAGAGAGAGGTGTTGCCGTCGATGTCGGTCGCCCGGGCGGCCAGGATGATGTCGCCGTAGGTTTCAGGCGTCCAGTCGATGGCTTCGGCGAGGTCGCCGGTTTGGGCGACCGGTTCGCCGTCGGCGAGGAAGGTGACGTGGTCGAGACGTTGCGAGTCTCCGGAAGTCAGCTCCGCTTGCAGGTCGATCGGATCACCGAAACTGAAAGCGGCTCCGTCGTTGGGTCCGAGAAGTGTTATTTCCAGGGGGGCGGGCAGGATCGTGACCGTGACGGTCTCACATTCGCTGGTTTCTCCATTGGTCTCGGTGACCCGGACTTGAAGGGTGTATTCACCGGCCTCTTCGATCGTCCATGCCAAGGGGTCGTCCACCGAGGTGGTTTCGCCGATTGCGTGACCGTTGGCGAAATATTCCAGCTTGGCGGCGCGTTCGGCGTCACCTTCGATCTCAGTGAGAATATTGAGTGATTTGGGAAGGGTGAAGACTTCGTCGCTCTTGGGGTTGATGATCTTCGGGTTGAGAGGAGGCAGATCCGGGTCTTCTTCGTCGTCGCTTACCGGATCGATGGCGAAGACCTGTGTGTTGGTTCGCCGCGAGTCGGTAATCGATTGTTTTTCCCGTGAATCGAGCAGGGTCCATTCGTTTCCGTCGTCGCTACCGTAGAGATTCCAACTGACGGGATCGCGGTCGACGGCATCGTTGGCTGTGGTCCAACGGTAGCCATCGAAGGTGACGGCGTTGCCGCTGCCGGTGTCGATCTCCAGGATTGAACTGCCGGAACTGGAACTGCTGCTGGAACTAAAATTGAAATCGAGCCACTTGGTGCTGGATGAGCCGTCGATTGCCCGGGCGGGGCGCTCATTACTCGGATTCGAACCTCCCGGGTTGGAGGCGGTGCTTTCACTCGGCCAGACTACCGGTGTTTGGTCCTGCGTCAGGGTCAGACGGGCGACCTGGATGGAGTTGGCGCCGCCTTTGCGTTCGGTGATTTCCCAGCGGATGTATCGGTATTGCGCGCTGTCGGGATGGGCCGGATCGTCGTCCGAGTCATCGGAGTCGCCGGTCTCGTCATCGTCGTCCCCCTCGCCGGAATCGCCGCTGTCGCCGTCCTCGTCACCGGTGCCGCCGCCGGGAGGCAGGTCCAGCCGCCATGCCAGCCCGTAGGGAACTTCGGTGCGCAGGTCGTTTTCGTCGCCCCAGTCGTTGGCGACCATCTCTTCAACGGTGAGTTGGCTGCTTTCGCTTTGAATGAAGACATCGCCCTGGAGGCGAAACTCCACCTCCAGAAGGTAGTCGCCCGCGGAGAGTGTGCGGTAGATGTGGCCGACGTTGTCGATGTCGCTTTCGCTCAGATCAATCAGCTCGATAGGATTGCCCTGGGAATCGGCCTCCCACAGAGAGAGGGAGAGTTGGTCGTGGGTGTAGAACCAGCGGTAGTAGTCGGGGGAGGCGACGATGTTGCGGTTCCAGCTCAAAATGCTGGAAAAGCGGACGCTCTCTCCCTCGGGGACGCGGAATCGGTAGGTGTTGATGGAGGATTGATCGACGCTGTCCCAATCCCATCCCGAGACCCGGTCGGATTGCAGGGCGCCGCTGTGGCGTCCGGAGTCGAGGATGTGGTAGCTATTGTAAATGTTGAGGGCGCCTGCGCCGTAAACCGGGTCGAGCGGGCGCGAGGGAGTGTTGGACCAGTTGGAGAAGGAGTTCTTGGAGGCCCCGGCCATGAGGATGGCTTTGATCACCGGGATGTTGCCGGCGTGTTCGAGGGCGGAATCGCCGTTGACGTGATCGAGCAGGAGAGTGGCGGCCGAGCTGATGACGCCGGTGGCGTAGCTGGTGGACCAGATGGGAACGACAATGTCGGGGCGTACGCGTCCGTCGGTCTCCTCGTTGCTGCCGCCGCGGCTGTGGCTTCCGGAGGCGACCCCGACGGCCATGCCGTTGTGGAAATTGGCCATGAGCGGGCGCATGGAACCGGTGCCGTTGTCGAGTCCGGCGGAAACGAAGATGTTGTGTTCGATGACGTTGTAGTCGGACTTTCGGAGAATTTCGCGGTTGGTGCTGTGGTAGGAGCCGACCCAACTGTGGTTTTCGACTTTCCAGTGCGGAGCGTTCCCTTGGTTGGGTGGCGTGCCCTGCCAGATGTTCAGCGTGTCCATGTAACCGCTGACCCCGAAGGCGTAGATAGTCTGAACGTCGGGGGCGATGCTGGTGTTTCGGCCGTAAAAGCGGTGAGCGACCTGGGTGGCGTGGTTAAACCAGCCGTTTGGCTGACGGCCCGGGTAATGGAAAGTCTTTCCGGAGAGTTCCCCGCCTGGATCCGGAGCGTAAACACTGAGGTCGCTGTCCCATTCGACCTGGGCGACGGGAATGCTGGAGCCTCGGGGCAGGGCGTCGCCGAGTTCCGCCTTGAGCAGGTTGTAGCCGATGGTGTCGCGGTAGCCGGCGGCGAGAGGTGTCAGGAGGGCCAGGAAAAGAATCGATGCCGCAACAATATGATTTCTGCGTGAACCGGGGTTCAAGCCGGCGGCAAGAATTGCCGTTGCGCGGAATATGTGTTGTTTAATCCCTGGAAGGTTGCGAGCGGTTTGCGGTGTCATGGTTTTCGATTCAATCAAAGTGCCTGTGTGTAGTGAGAATTCACTTACCGGCCCTTAAGCTAGAATCGAAAAACCGCTTTGCAAGGCG
>SLOW01000042.1 GCA_007132315.1 Opitutales bacterium | reverse complement strand
CGCCGAAGAAGAGGACGGTCCGTTCCCCGGGTTCCTCCGCCCCGAGGGGCGTGGAAATACAGGCGAAGAGCACAACGAGCAGGGCTTGAACCCGGGCGGCGGTTGCGAGGCTTGCTTTTCGTCGCGGCACCCGCGGGCTGTCTCCATCGGCGAATTCAGCGCTCGGGTTGCCCCGAATGCGCGAAATGAGTTGGGTTCCGGCGATTCCGATGTAGGTTGTGCCTTCTTTCATGATGGATGATCCGACCGTACTCGAAATTCAACATTTGTCGAAAACGTATCGTTCCGGCCGGCGCGACCTGACCGTACTTCGGGGGATCGATTTCGTCCTGAAACCGGGGGAAACCTGCGCCGTGGTGGGACCGTCGGGCAGCGGCAAGACAACCCTTCTCGGGTTGTGCGCCGGCCTCGACAACGCCAGCGACGGGTCGGTGCTGCTCTGCGGCGAACGCCTGGAAACGCTGTCCGAGGATGCCCGGGCCCGCTTGCGCAACCGGTCGGTCGGGTTTGTTTTTCAGAACTTTCAACTGGTTCCGAGCCTCACCGCCCTGGAAAACGTGATGGTTCCGGCCGAGATCGCCGGCCGACGCGACGGTCTGCGGCGGGCGGCGCGGGAGCTGTTGGCGGCGGTGGGGTTGGTCGACCGCACCGACCACTATCCCGTACAGCTTTCTGGCGGGGAGCAGCAGCGGGTGGCCCTGGCCCGGGCCTTCATCAACCGCCCGAGCATCCTGTTCGCCGACGAGCCCACGGGCAATCTCGACGAGGAAACCGGCGCGCGGGTGACGCGCTTGTTGTTCGACCTCAATCGCGAATCGGGAGCCGCGGTGATGATCGTGACTCACGACTGGGAACTGGCCGGCCGAGCCGGGCGTTTGCTGCGCCTCAAGGGCGGCGAGGTGGTGGAAGACCGCCCGATGGAGGCCGCTGCCGCGAAATCCGGAGACGTCGCCGCTCGGGACGGGGGTTGACCATGGGCTGGGTTTTCAAGATGGCTTGGCGGGACAGCCGCCGGGGGCGAAAGCGATTGTTTGTCTTTTCGCTCGCCATCGTCCTCGGCGTGGCGGCCCTGGTCGGTGTGCGCGGGTACCGGGACAACCTCGAAATGGCGGTCGCCGACCAGGCGCGGGGACTGCTCGGGGCGGATCTGCTGATCACCTCGCGGCAGGCGCCGGACAATTCGGTGGAGGCGTTTCTCGCCGGAATTCCCGGAGAGCGCTCGCGCGAGATCAGTTTCACGTCGATGGCGACGTTTCCGGAAGCCGACGCCAGCCGGCTGGTGATGGTGCGCGCGTTTGAAGGGGGGTTTCCGTGGTACGGGGAAATCGGTTCCGATCCGTCCGCTGCGGCGGCTTCGTGGCGGGCGGGCGAGGCCGCGCTCCTGGAGGAAAGTTTGCTGCGGCAACTGGATCTTGGCCCGGGCGAACGGGTGCGGCTCGGGGGTGTGTCCCTGCCTCTGGCCGGCGCCCTGCGACAGATCCCCGGCGAGGGAATCGGTCACGGGCAACTGGCGCCGCGGGTCCTGGTGCCGATGGCGAAACTGGAAGGAACCGGGTTGCTTCAAGCCGGCGGTCTGGCGCGTTATCGCAGTTACTACCGGCTGCCCGAGGGAACCGACGCCGACGCCTGGGTCGACGAGCACGCGCGGGAGCTGTCGGATCTGCGCCTGAGCACGCGGACCGTCGAGGGGCGAAAGGAGGACCTCGGTGCGACGTTCGACAATCTGGCGCGGTTTCTCAACCTGGCCGGTTTGGTCGCGCTCTTGCTGGGCGGTGTCGGGGAGGCCGCCGGGGTGTACGGTTACGTTTCGCGCAAGCGTGACACGGCCGCCATTCTGCGCTGCCTGGGCTCTAGCAATCGCCAGGTGCTCGCGGTCTATCTCATCCAGGGCGCCGCGCTCGGGCTCGCCGGCGCCGGGGTGGGCGCCTTGCTCGGGGTCGGCATTCAGAGGCTATTGCCCGGCGTATTCTCGGGACTGATACCGGTCGAGGTTGTGGTTTCGATTTCCGGACGCGCGATCGCGGAGGGGTTGGCGGTCGGATTCGGTGTGTGTGTTCTGTTCGCGACCTGGCCCATCGCCGCTTTGCGCCGGGTCACCCCGCTGCGCGCGCTGCGTGCCTCCGTTTCCGATCGCGACGGCGCGCTCGATCCGGTGGTCTGGGCGATCGCGGCGGTGCTGGTGGCGGGCGTGTGGGGCTACTTGCAGGTGCAATTCGACAGCCCCGCCGTGGCCGCGGGTTTTCTCGGGGGCCTCGGACTCGTTTTCCTGACGCTGACGGTGTTGAGTTGGTTGCTGCTGTGGGGGGCGCGCTACCTGGCCCCCGCCCGCGCGCCTTTTTCCTGGCGACAGGGGGTGGCCAGTCTGTACCGGCCGAACAACCGGACCGTCGCCCTGCTGGTCTCACTCGGGCTGGGAACCTGTCTGATCGCCGCGCTCGCCTTCAGCCGGGATATGCTGGTGGAGCAGGTGCGTTTTTCGGAAGGCGAGAGCGCGCCCAACCTGGCGTTCTTCGATATTCAGGACGACCAGGTCGAGCCGTTGCGGGAACTGTTGCGCGAGCGGGCGTTGCCGGTCGAGGCGAGCATTCCGATCGTCACCATGCGGATTCAATCGATCCGCGGGCGATCGGTGTCCGAACTGCTGCGCGAGAACGCCGCGCCGGGGTGGACCCTCCGTCGCGAATACCGTTCGACCTACCGCGGGGCGTTGACCGGTACCGAGCGGCTGGCGGCCGGGCGATGGATCGGGTCCGTGGAACCGGACGAGGAGCCGGTTCCCATCTCCGTGGAGACCGGGCTGGCCGAGGACCTGGGGTTGGCTTTGGGCGACGAGATCGTCTGGGACGTGCAGGGGGTGCCGCTGCCGAGTGTGGTCGCCAGCTTGCGC
This sequence comes from Opitutales bacterium, assembly GCA_007132315.1. Taxonomy (GTDB): domain Bacteria; phylum Verrucomicrobiota; class Verrucomicrobiia; order Opitutales; family T3Sed10-336; genus SLOW01. The sequence goes on along the minus strand of SLOW01000042.1, from coordinate 2,707 downwards.
GACGTCGAGTGGCGGCGGATCAGTCCGAATTTCTTTGTTGTTTTTCCCGAAGGTGTGCTGGAGCCCGCGCCCAAGTTTCATGTGCTACTGACGCGGACCGTTTCGCCGGAGGAAACCGGACGGGTACAGCGCGCGGCGTCGGAGCGCTTTGGCAATATTTCGGCGGTCGATCTGCGGTTGGTGGTCGACACGGTGGAGGGGGTGCTCGAACGGATTGTTTTTGTGGCGCGTTTCATGGCCGGTTTCACGGTGGCGACGGGATTCGTCGTCCTGCTGGCCGTGGCGGCGACGGCCCGCTACCAGCGTCGCCGGGAATCCTGCCTGCTGCGCACGCTGGGTGCCTCCGCCGGTCAGTTGTCGGCCATTCGCACCGTGGAGTTCCTTGTGCTGGGGACGCTCGCCGCCACCGCCGGGCTCGTGCTGGCCTGCGGGGCCGGCTGGGCGCTGGGACGTTATGTCTTTGCTCTGCCGTTCACGCCGTCCTGGACGGTGATCCTGAGTTGCTGGGCGCTGGTGGCGGGAGCGACGGTGGCGATCGGTTGGCTGACGGAATTGGGAGGCGCGCGGCGCCCTCCCCTGGAGGTGTTGCGGGAGTCCGGCGAGGGTTGACAACCGCCGGCGTCAGACCCGGCCCAGAGATTGCTGGAAGCCTTCGATGATTTCCTCCGCCGGTTCCGCCCCGATGCTGACCCGGACCAGATCCGGATCGATTCCGTGAGCGCGCAGGCGGTCGCGACCTTCCGGAGAGGACACGAGGTCGTAGTGGGCCAGGTACATGAAAGGGCACATCATGGTGAAACGGGTTCCGAAACTCGGACCTTTCACAAACGGCGCCGCGTCGTAGAAATCGGCCAGCGGGATGTTCAGGTCGAGGGTCAGGATGCCGCCCGGACGGCCCGGACCGCGGGCGAGCCGTTCGTACGCTGTGCGGGTGGCGGCGCTGCCGGCCCAGTGCACGCGTTTGACGGCCGGATGGTTCTCCAGAAAAGCTGCGACTTCGCCGGTGTTGCGGTTGATCCGCTCCACGATCGCGCCGCTCGTTCCCGCCTGGGCGGCGAGCCGGAGAATGTCGCGTTGGTAGGGAGGTTCGTGGATTTCCCGGGCGAGTTCGAGCCAGTGTCCCGCGAATTCACTGCGCGCGGGGTTGAAGGCGGCCAGGCCCATCATGACGTCGCCTTCGTATCCGAAATACTTGGTCAAACTGTGCAGGACCACGTCGGCGTGGCGGTACACATCGAGGTTGTGAAAACTGCTGAGCGACGGATCGACGAAGAGCAGCGAGCCGTGGCGGTCGCAGAGTTCTCGCACCCGCGCCAGATCGGCCGTCTGCAGGAGGGGATTTGTGGGGGTTTCCGTGATCACGCCCGCAATGCGCGAACCGTCGCGGGAAAACAGGTCCTCCAAAGGGGCGAAGTCGCCCGCGTCGGGAAGGATAATGTGGTGCTCTTTCGGAGACAGAAAGGTCTCCAGAATGCGAATGGTGTCGAGATAGAGCCAGCCCAACTGAATCCAGATGTTTTTCCCCTGCGGTTGCTGCAAGCGCCGCGCGGCGGTGAAGGCCGAGTAGAAGGCGTTCATTCCGCTGCGGGCCAGCAGAATGTGTTCGGGGTTGGCTTCGGGGCAGGCGTCGTGCAGCGAGCGCATCAGGGAGTTCCGGGGATTGTCTTCCTGCGCGGTTTCCGGATGGATGGCATCGAGTTGACCGGTCTCATGGAGGAGGTCTTCGGCCTGCCGGGACGAGACGCCGCAGCCGGTGTGTTGAAAGTACCGCCGGGCTTTCCGCTTGTGCTCGGGGCGGTCGGGAAAAGCGACCACGTAAAGCGTTTTCCACGTGCCGAGGTTCGTTTCCGCAGGCGCCAGAAAAGCTTGCAGTCCTTCGGCCGCGCGGCGGGAGGGCGCCAGGCTGACGGCCCGGCCGGTAAGTTTCCATTCCAAGCGAACGAGTTTTGCCAACCGGCGGAGGTAATCGTGTTCGACAAAGCGGGGATAACCGGTGACGACGTGTTTTCGCACGTTCGGGTCTTCCTCCTCGTAACCGATAACGTCTTTCATGGTCGGAAGACTGCAACACACGGCATGAGGACTGTCGGGAATGCGGGCCCCGATCGGATATGGCGGAAACAGGCTCATGTTCTGGTCAAAAGGACACCGCTATAGCAGGTTTACTCCGGACCGTAAAGGGGGCTCTCGAAACGGACCGGGTCCGGTTCATCCGCGAGGTGCGCTCTGTTCCGAAGCCCTGGATGGTGGCTTCCGTTGGATCGTTCCGGGCTTTGTTCCTTTGGGCATTGCTTTCCCGGCACGGCGAGGATCCCGATGAAGACGCCTCATCGAGGGAATAATAGGGGGAAACCATTGCCAAATCGCGGGGTCGGTTCTAGGGTTCGCCCGAAAGTCGCGGCTTGATTTCGGGCTGCTCGGAAGGCCTTGCGCGTTGTGCGGGATGCTTGCCGGGGAGTCCTTCCGGTTGGCTTTCACAAAACTCTCGACGATCCGGTTTGCTCGAATGAACAAGGTACGCAGGTTTCTCATGGCGGTTTTCGGCGGTTTGATGGCTCTGGCCCTGATCGCTTTGTTTTATCAACGATTCTCCGAGGACAACGGGGCGGACCAGCGTTCCGGCGAGGAAAGGGCGGTTGCGGTCGAGGTCACCGCCATTGAACGCGATTCAATCCGCAATCTCCGAACGTTTTCCGGGTCGCTTTAT
>SLOW01000155.1 GCA_007132315.1 Opitutales bacterium | reverse complement strand
TTGCCAAAGAGGCGAGAACATCAAGGTGCTTCAATTCCCGCGCCGCCGCCAATAACCATTTTACTTCATCAGTGGTAAATATCTTAATTTCTCCTGATACTGCTTTTACCTTGGCGGTTTTCTCAATTGGATTCGCCGCGCAATAGCCAAGGCGTTCGCAGTAGCCAAAAAATGCGCTCAAAACGCGCCTATGGTGGTTCTTGGTTAGGTTTTCGTAGGGTAACTTCTCAAGGTATCCCTGAAGCTCTTTAGGCGTGATCTCGGAGGCATACCGTTCGCCATATTCGCCAACAAACCGCCGCAACCGGGTTCTAATATCACGCATATAAGCAACAGAAACGCTTTCGGCCTTCTTTGCCGCTTCGAACTCCTCGGCCAAAATGCTTACCTTTTCCGATTTTTGGGTTTGCTCCAGGTGAATCAGGAAGTGGTTGGTTGCGTCACGGATTGTTTTACCGTGCGCGGCCAGTAGCTTCCAGCATTCCAACGCTTCTTTCTTCAGCGCGGGGGATAAGTCACCAGCACCTTTACCTAACTCTTCTTGATCATCCGAAAACTCAGCAACGAATTTTTCAGCTTCTTTCTTGATTTTGAAGAATCGGCGCTTCTGTTTGCCGTCGCTATCCCGGTAGCCAACATACCATTTCAGGTGCGGGCGCTTGGGGTCGCTGTATGGGTTCACCTTCGGGCGTTTCATGCGCCCATTCTTGCCGACCGGTTGAAGCTTTCAAGAAAAAATTGCAACCAGCTTTTCAACGCTTTTGTAAGTTGTTGATAATGAATATAGCGTTTTGGTTTAGAAAACCGCTGCTCTGTCCGGTTGAGCTACTGCCGCAGTAGGCCGCCGGTAGGAACCGACCGGATCAACGTTATTCCGCGTCGTGAGCTGGTAAGGCAAGAAAAATCCCCGGAGATTCGCATCGTTTGTCCGGGAATCATTCCCTGACGACAGTGCCGGGAGTTATAAGGTGCAATTGTTGCGGAGATCCTGGCAACTCATGGCGGGCCAGCGGCGCCGGATTTGGAGTATCTTCCGTCAGTGTCCATACAACAGACAAAATCAGCGCCAACACCTACGACTGGAAACCATTCGGGAGGATTGAACTACCAGGCCAATCGCCCGCTCGAGCAGTGCCCGGGATATGTGGCGGTGGTGCAGGTCGTCACGCCGGCGGGTCAACGCCTGGCCGCGGCCCTGCGACGGGACGCCCTGGAATTGCACACCGACCGGGACATCCAGTACTTGTTCGATCTCGAGGGTCGGTTTATCCGCTCGGGCACCCGTTCGGAGTACCGGTTTCGGGGGTGTTCGCACCAAGGTTCGATTTCGACCAAATCGGAGTCCGGACTGGTCCGTGAATGGATCTCCCGGTCCGACCTCGACCGCCTTTGTTCCGAGGCTTGGGAAACGGCCAGCGCCTTTTTCCAGGCCTTTCAAGAGAAAGACAACATCACCCGCGCACACCCCTCGGAAGAAGAGGGCCGCGACGCGATCGGTTCGATCATGAGCCGGGTCATGAGCTGGCCGCCGGATCGCCTGGCCGGTGAAGCCGAGCGTTTTAGACAGGTGTACCAGCCGATCCCGGTACTGCCGCCCGACCATTACTCGTCACTGGTCCTCCAGGCGACGGAAGGATGCACCTTCAACACCTGCACCTTCTGCAAGCTGTATCAGGACGTGCCTTACCGAGTGAAGAGCGCCGAGGAATTCGACCGTCACATCGGCGCCGCCCTCGCCTTCCACGGGGCCGGCCTGTACCGCTTGCACAATATTTTCCTGGGTCAGGCCAATGCCCTGGCGGCGCCACTCCCCCGCCTGATGGAATTGTTCGAACGCCTGGCCCATCATATCGAGCTCCCCGACCCGAACCTGCCCGTGAAAGCCTCCTGGACCTCGGGGGAACCGCTGCGATTTCAGGGTATCGGTTCCTTCCTCGACGGTTTCACCGGCCTCCGAAAGTCGGCCGAAGACTACGACCGCCTTCGCCTGCTCGGTCTGCGTCGCGTATACCTGGGCGTCGAGAGCGGCTCCGACCGGCTGCTGGCCTGGTTGCGCAAGCCGGCCCAGACCAGTGACATGATCAAGACCATGGAACGCCTGCACCAGGCGGGAATCCGTAACGACATCATTCTCCTGGTCGGCCCCGGCGGAACCCAATGGGCACGCGAACACGTGACCCAAACGCTGGAGTTTCTGGCCGCCGCGCCGCTGGAACGGGGCGACCGGATTTACCTCTCCGACATCTACGCCTATCCCGAAACCCCCTACCCCCGGGCCATGGACGCCATCGATTCGCGGCCGCTCTCGCTGGAGGAAATGAATGAACAACGCGACACCCTGCGCGAAGGCGCGCGCGAACTTGGCTTGCAGGCCATCCCCTACCGGGTGGAACCCTTCATCTACTGACCATTTGCCGGGCCGCCGCTAATGAGGAATGATGAGCCATGCGAACTTGGTGTGCTGCCTTTTCGTCACCGAACGGCGCGCCAGACGCGAAGACAACGTTCCAGGAGCGGCTTCAGTTCGTTCAGCGGGACCATGTTGGGACCGTCGGAAATGGCCCGCTCGGGATCCGGGTGGGTTTCGATGAACAGGCCCCCGGCCCCGGCAGCCAGGGCGGCCAGGGCGAGAGGCTGAACGAACTCACGCTGACCCGCACTCCGGCCGTCGCCGCCTCCCGGCAGCTGCACGCTGTGAGTGGCGTCGAAAACGGTCGGCGGCCCGAGCTCGTTCATGATGGAGAAACCGCGCATGTCCACCACCAGGTTGTGATACCCGAACGAGGACCCCCGCTCGGTCAGCCAGACTTCCGAGGCGGCGCCTGCGCGCAGCTTGCCGGCGACGTGTTTCATATCGACCGGGGCGAGGAACTGGCCCTTCTTCACGTTGACCACGCGCCCCGACCCGGCGGCGGCGAGCAGCAGGTCGGTTTGCCGGCAAAGGAAAGCCGGGATCTGGAGCACGTCGCAGACCTCCGCCACCGGCCTCACCTGGGCTCGTTCGTGAATGTCGGTCAGCACGGGAAAGCCGTACTCCTTACGAACGAGTCGGAGCAGTTCGAGCCCCGCCTCGAGGCCGGTGCCGCGTTCGCCGGCTAGCGACGTACGGTTGGCTTTGTCGAACGATCCCTTGAAAACGATGTTGATATCCGGCAACGCGTCCCGGATTTCGACCAGCGAATCCGCGACGGCGCGACAGACCTCCTCGGACTCGAGCGAGCAGGGGCCCGCGATCAGAAGTAATTTTTCAGGATTGAACAGCATGGTTGGTATCGACCGTTAAGATTCCGACGGCGAGCGGGCGAACGCGGGTTCGCCCAGCGTGTTCTCGACGGACCGTTCAAGGATCGTTCAGGCTAACTTCGAGCCCGGACGGCGCCTTCGCCGGCTCGTTTTTCGCTTAGCTCCAAAGCGGTTCGGATAAAATCGGCGAACAGTGGATGGGCGCGGTTCGGTTTGGATTGGAATTCGGGGTGGAACTGAACGGCGAGGAACCAGGGATGATCCTTCAGCTCGACGATTTCCACCAGTTCACGATCGGGATTGAGCCCGGACACGATCATTCCGGCCTCTTCGACGCGTTCGATGTAGGCGTTGTTGAATTCGTACCGGTGACGGTGCCGTTCGCTGACCAATTCCTTGCCATAGGCCCTCTGAGCGAGCGAGCCGGCCTTGAGCTGACAGGAGTAGGCGCCGAGTCGCATGCTGCCGCCCAGGTCGCGAATCCCCTTCTGGTCCTCCATCAGAGCGATGACCGGATCCGGAGTCTCCGGATCGAACTCGACACTGTTGGCGCGGGAAAGCTGGAGCACGTTGCGGGCGAACTCGATGACGGCGATCTGCATGCCGAGGCACAGCCCGAAAAACGGAATGCCCTCCTCCCGGGCGAAGCGGGTCGCGATGATCTTGCCCTCAACACCCCGGTCGCCGAATCCTCCCGGAACCAGGATCGCGTCCAGGCCGCGCAACCGCCGGACGCCGTTCTCGTCCTCCAGGTCCTCGGCGTCGATACGCTGCACGTTCACCGCGCAATCGTTCTGAATGCCGCCGTGGGTGAGCGATTCGTACACGGACTTGTAGGCGTCCTGCAACTCGATGTATTTCCCCACCACCCCGATGTCCACCCGCCGCGAAGGGGACTTGAGGCGCCGAACCACGTCGTTCCACTCCGTCATGGGTCGGGCGGGGATGTCGAGGTGCAGATTTTCCACCACCAGGTCGTCGAGGTTTTCCCGCCGCAGCATGATGGGCAGCTCGTAAATCGACGACTCGACATCGAGTTCCTCGATCACCGCTTTGGCCGGTACGTTGCAAAAAGACTGATCTTCTGCCGCAAGTCGTAGTTCATCGGCTTCTCACAACGGCAGATGATGATGCCCGGCTGAATCCCGATCTCCCGCAGTTTGGCCACGCTCTGCTGGGTGGGTTTGGTCTTGAGCTCGCCGGCGGCCTTGAGAAACGGGATCAGCGTCACATGGATAAACAGGACGTTGTTCGAGCCGACCTCCAGGGCGAACTGCCGCATGGCCTCCAGAAAAGGCAAGCCCTCGATGTCCCCCGTGGTTCCCCCGATTTCGGTGATCAGGACATCGGTGTCGCCGGCGGCCTGGCGGAGCCGCTCCTTGATCTCGTCGGTGACGTGAGGGATGACCTGGACGGTCTTGCCCAGGTACTCTCCGCGCCGTTCCTTTTGAATCACCGACTCGTAGATCTGGCCCGAGGTCAGGTTGTTGAAACGCGTCAACGTGCCGGAGGTGAAACGCTCGTAGTGACCGAGGTCGAGATCCGTCTCGGCGCCGTCGTCGAGCACGTACACTTCGCCGTGCTGAAACGGATTCATCGTTCCGGGATCGACGTTGAGGTAGGGATCGAACTTCTGGATCCGCACCCGCAACCCCCGGTTCTCCAGAAGGGCTCCCAGCGCCGCAGCGGTCAGGCCCTTGCCCAGCGAAGAAACGACTCCCCCCGTGAGAAAAATATGCTTCATCGCTTCATTTCGCGACGCCTCACTCGAAATGACAAGAAAAAGGTTCCCTATGATCCTGTCGGAGTTAAGCGGTAGCACCTAACTCCGACAGGATGATAATGGAGATTTTTCTCGAAAAATCACCTTGCCCCCCTCCAGCAAGCCGACGGCTTGCTGGAGGACACATGGATTGACAGCGATTCATTCTGTCAGATCTAATGGAATGACCACATGCAAACCACCGACATCGAGACCATCGTGGAGGCCATGGCCCGGGACGCCCGGAAAGCTTCCCGACTGTTGGCGCCCGCCACGCGGCAAGAAAAGGATTGTGTTCTCCTCGAACTGGCGGGCCTGGTGGAACGTTCGGCCGCCGAACTGCGGGAGGAAAACAACAAGGATCTCGAAGCGGCGCGCGCTTCCGGCCTCAGCGAAGCGATGATCGATCGCCTCACTCTGACCGACGGACGGATCGCGGGCATGGCCGAAGGCCTGCGACACGTGGCCGAGCTCGAGGATCCCGTGGGCGAGGTTCTCGAAACCACCCAACGCCCCAACGGCCTGAACATCAATAAAGTCAGGACGCCGATCGGCGTCATCGGTATCATTTACGAATCGCGGCCGAACGTCACCA
>SLOW01000355.1 GCA_007132315.1 Opitutales bacterium | reverse complement strand
GAGAATCGTCTTTTCGATCCGGGCGGGCACGATCGAGTAGTCCAGGATGTGCCGGCTGTGCACGTTCTCCGCCGCTGGAAAACAGGTGTATCCGAAATTCGGTGACCCGCCGCAGATGACCGACAGCTCGCTTTCGTGCGGAATCCACTTTTCAAGGACGGCCCGCGGCGCACCGAATTCCTTCCAGAGGCGTTCCGGGTCGGATTCGCCCTCGATTCTGAGTTGGCCCTTGCCGTCGTACCCGAAGGCCGCCGTTTTGAGAACGCCGGGAACGCCGGTTTCCGCCAGGCCGCGGCGCAGGGAATCGGACGAATCGACAACCGCGAAGGGCGCGAGCGGATAACCTTTTTTCGCGAGAAAGGTCTTTTCGCGTTCCCGGTTCTGGCAGATCAACAGGACCTCGGCCGCGGGATGCACGGGGCGCCGATCGGCGAGCACCGCAAGCGAACGGGCGGGGATGTTCTCGAATTCGACGGTTACGGCATCAACGTCGCGGGCGAACCGATCCAGGGCGGATTCGTCGGTGTAATCGGCATTGACCTCGCGGTCGGTCACCTGGGACGCCGGACCGCCCGCGGCCGGGTCGAAGACGTGCACCCGGTATCCCATTCGACGTGCGGCGATCGCGAACATGCGGCCGAGCTGTCCGCCTCCCATGACCCCCAACGTGCTTCCGGGGGTAATCATGTTTGCGGGGTCTCCGCCACGTTTCCGGTCTGTTCCCGGCGATGCCGCAGGAGGTTTTCGGCGATAGCTGTGTCGTTGATCGCGATCTGGGCCGCCGCGAACAGCGCGGCGTTGATCGCGCCGGCTTTGCCGATGGCGAACGTGGCGACCGGGACGCCGGCCGGCATCTGGACGATCGATAAAAGTGAGTCCATCCCCTGGAGGGCGCGCGATTCGACCGGTACGCCGAGCACCGGAACCTCGGTGAGTGCGGCCACCATCCCGGGGAGGTGGGCGGCCCCGCCGGCGCCGGCGATGATCGCCTGCAGACCCCGTTTCCGGGTGCCTTTCGCGTAATCGTACATGCGGTCGGGCGTCCGGTGGGCGCTGACAATCCGCGTTTCGAACGCGACTCCCAGCGTTTCCAGCGTCCGTGCGGCGTGTTCCAGGGTCGGCCAGTCGGACTGACTGCCCATGATGATTCCGACCAGCGGCTTGCGTTTATCCTCGGCCATGCTTGTGTTCTGCTGTGCCGGCCGCACGGGCTCAAGCCAATTCCTCGCGCCGTGGCCGTGCCGGAGCCTATTGGGCCGCGAGTTGCCGGGCGTCGATCAGGTTGCGCGACAGAATGAGCGCTTCCTCCAGGTTCGTTTGCGCCGTGGGCGAAAGCCGCCGGCCCCAGCCGAACTGTTCGCCGGGTATGCTGACAACCGCCCCCAGCGCGACCTCGCCGTACAGACGCTCGGCCAGAGACAGGATTTCGGCCGGTCCGCAGTGATGGCTGCGGGACGACTCACCCGAAGGTGTCACGGGGCGGATTCGGGGGGCGGTTTCGCTGTCTCCGGCTTCGATCGCGTCGGCGAACAGAACCAGGGCCCCGCCCGGCACTTCGGCGGCGAGTTCCGGGGTGAGTTGGCGAACCGAAAGGACCCGCACTCCGGGAAGCCTCCACGTGGCGATCCTCTGGGCCAGGAAGCGTCCGGCGGCATCGTCGCCGCGCAGTTCGTTGCCGTAGCCGATGACCAGGATGCGGTCGGGATCGAACGGGGAGTCAGTCGCGCGTGCGTTCATCGAGTTTTTCTCCCTTCGGTCCGTAGAGCGTGACCTGTAACGGCATCTGCCCCAGCGCGTGGGTGGAACAACTCAGGCAGGGGTCAAACGCGCGGACACCGGCTTCGATGCGGTTGAGGAATCCCTCCGGAATGGCGCTCCCTTTGATGTAGTGCCGGGCGGCCTGGAGAACGGTGCGGTTCATCGCCAGGTTGTTCTGGCCGGTGGCGATGATCAGGTTGACCCGGGTGATCAGGCCGTGTTCGTCCACCTCGTAATCGTGAAACAGCGTGCCGCGCGGGGCTTCGCTCACGCCCACGCCGTTCGAACGATTCACTCCGGCCTCCGCGCGAATCCGGGGGGAGCGTGTCTTCTCGTCGTCGATCAGACGTTCGACCTCCTCGACCGCTGCCAGAATCTCGACCAGACGGGCGTAGTGGTAATAGAACGACGAGGTGACCGCTTTCCCGTCGGCGGTGGCGCGGAAGGCTTGCCGGGCCTCTTCCGCCAGCGGTGTCGGCATGTGATCGCACAGGTTCAGGCGGGCGAGGGGACCGACCCGGTAGGCGCCGTCGGGATAACCGCGCTCCCGGTAGTAGGGAAATTTCAGATACGACCAGTCCTCGACCGCCTCGGCGATATAAGACCGGTATTGCCGGGGATCCAATCCGTCGGCCACGCGGATTCCCTCGGAATCCATGACCCGGATGGTTCCGTCGTAATGTTCCCAGCCGCCGTCTTTCGCCACCAGCCCGAGAAACAGGGTCGAGAAGTCACCCAGCACCGCCGCTTCTTCGGCGAAGCGTTCGGCGATTTTGCGGAACAGGTCCAACGCTTCCCGGGAGATGCGTCTGGCTTCGGGCAGGCGTTCGCGGATGGCGTCGCGTCCTTTCTCGGAGAGGGGTACGCGCACGCCTCCGGGCACCGCCCAACTGGGATGGATCTTTTTTCCGCCGAGAATTTCGATCACTTCCTGGCCGAACTGGCGCAACCGGATGCCGTCCCGGGCCAGATCGGGCTCTTTGGCCATCAATCCAAAGACGTTGCGGGTGCCGGGGTCGGCGTCCATGCCGAGAAGCAGGTCGGGGGCGCTGAGGTGGAAGAAGCTCAGGGCGTGGGACTGGATGATCTGCCCGAGGTTCATCAGGCGCCGCAGGTTGGCCGCGGCCTCGGGAACGGACACCGCCAGGACCTCGTCTCCGGCTTTGGCCGAGGCGAGGAGGTGGCTTACCGGACAAATCCCGCAGATCCGGGCGGTGATGCCGGGCATTTCCCACAGCGGCCGGCCTTCACAGAACTTTTCGAAACCGCGGAATTCCGTCACGTGAAACCGGGCGTCCTCCACCGCGCCGCCCGCGTCGAGATGGATGGTGATTCGCGCGTGTCCCTCGAGGCGGGTCACCGGATCGATGGTGATGGTCTTGTTCTCGGCGCTCATGGCGTATCCTTCTTGGAACGGGATTTCGAGGGCGGGCTGAGGGTTTGTTCGAGGAGTTCGCGTATGGCCGCGGGAGACGGCGGACAGCCCCGCAGGAAGGCGTCGATTTTGATGACCTGGTGCAAGGGAAGAACCTTGGGGAGCAGTTCGGGGACCGTCGTCCGGTCGGAGGGCGGAGAGCCGTTTCCGTCGACTTCTTCGACATAAGCGCGGTGCAACGCGCTGTCCGGACCTCCCAACGGATTCCGCAGGGACGTGACGTTGCCGGTGATGGCGCAATCGCCGAAGGCCACCACCAGCCGGGTCCGGGCGCGGACTTTCTTGAGCAGTTCGAGGTTGTCCAAGTTGGCGACCGCGCCCTCGATGAGCACGGCGTCCACGTTTTCCGGATACTCTTTGACGTCGGCGACCGGACTGTAAACAACGTCGGCCAGTTCGGCAAGCTCGAACAACCATTCGTCCAGGTCGAGGAATGACATATGACAGCCCGAGCAACCCGCCAGCCAGACGGTGGCGATGCGGGGGCGCGGCTTCGGGGCGGTGCGGTTTTTTGATTTTGCGCTCATGGCGTCCACTCTTTCTTGCCTCGGGCCTGTGCGATAAAACGGATCCGGTCGCGACGGTGTTCCATTTCCGCGACGGTGGAGCCCTTGTGGAAAATTGCGCCCGTCGGACAGGCCTCCACGCATTTGCCGCACGACGTGCAGCTCAGAGCTTCGCCCCAGGGCTCGTTCAGGTCGGTGATGACGTGGGTGTTGCGACCGCGTCCGGCGAGGTCCCAGGTGTGGGCGCCTTCCAGTTCGTCGCAGGCGCGCACGCAGCGCGTACAGAGGATGCAGCGGTTGTGGTCGAGTCCGAACCGCTCGTGGGTGATATCGACCGAGAGGTCCGGGTGCCGGTAGGGAACCCGCACGTGGTCCATGCCCACATCCCGGGCGCGGTCCTGGAGTTCGCAGTGGCCGTTGGCGACGCACACGGGACAGACGTGGTTGCGTTCGGCGAAAAAGAGCTCGAGGGCCATTCGCCGGTAACGCTGTAGCCGGTCGCTGTCGGTTCGCACCTCCATGCCTTCTTCGGCGGCCGTGACACAGGAGGGCTGAAGGCGTGAACTCCCTTCGATTTCGACCAGACAAAGCCTGCAGGCCCCGACGGTGGAAAGGCCCTCGATCGCGCACAGGGTCGGAATGTCCAGGCCGTTTTCCCGGGCCGCCTCCAGGAGGGTCGTACCGGGTGAGGCGCTTACCAGTTCGCCGTTGATGGTGAGTGTCGTGACTTTCATGCCGTGGTTGCCTCCCGGTTCAGCAATTGTTCGTACTCGTCGCGAAAGAACCGCAGCGTGCTCATGACCGGATTGGGAGCGGTTTGTCCGAGACCGCAGAGGCTCGTGTGTTTCACCATGTCGCAGAGTTCCTCAAGGAGCGCGAGGTCGTCCGGAGTGGCGCGTCCGTCGCGGATCTTTTCGAGGAGGCTGTGCATTTGCACCGTCCCGGCGCGACAGGGGAGGCATTTCCCGCAGGACTCGTCCATGCAGAACTCCATGAAGAAGCGGGCGACGTCCACCATGTTGGTGCTCTGGTCCATGACAATCATGCCGCCCGACCCCATGATCGACCCGAGTTCCGCCAGCGATTCGTAATCGACGCTGGTTTCGAGGTGTTCGCGCGGGATGCAACCGCCCGACGGGCCGCCCGTCTGAACGGCTTTCACCTGTCCCTCCGGCACCCCGCCGCCGATTTCCTCGACGATTTCCCGCAACGTGATTCCCATCGGCACTTCGATCAGTCCGGTGTTGTTGATCTTGCCCGCCAGGGCGAAGACTTTGGTGCCCTTGCTTTTCTCGGTGCCCACCGAGGCGAACCATTCCGGCCCGTTGCGGATGATGGGGGCCACGTTGGCGAACGTTTCCACGTTGTTGATCAGAGTTGGGTTTCCCCAGAGTCCGTGCTCGGCCGGGTAGGGCGGACGCGGAGTCGGGTTGCCGCGTTTGCCTTCGATCGAGGCCATGAGCGCCGTTTCCTCGCCGCAGACGAACGCGCCCGCGCCGATGCGGAGATCGATGTTGAAATCGAAGGGCGAGTCGAATATCCGTCCGCCGATCAATCCTTTTCGGCGTGCGCTGCGAATGGCCGTTTGGAGGCGATTAATGGCCAGCGGGTATTCGCCGCGGATGTAGATGTAGCCTTCGGAAGCGCCGACCGCGTAGGCCGCGATGGCCATGCCTTCCAGGATCTTGTGGGGATCGCTCTCCAGCACGCTGCGGTCCATGAAGGCGCCCGGGTCGCCTTCGTCCGCGTTGCAGATGACGTATTTCCTGTCCGCGGCGGTTTTGGCCACCAGCGACCACTTGACACCGGTGGGAAAGCCCGCGCCGCCGCGCCCGCGCAGGCCGTTCCGGGTGATGGCCTTGAGGACCTCCTCCGGGGCCATGTCGCGCAGGGCGCGGTACAGGGCGATGTAACCGCCGGCCAGGATGTAGGACTCGATTC
>SLOW01000011.1 GCA_007132315.1 Opitutales bacterium | reverse complement strand
TCCGGATGGTCTACCCCACTCGCGCAGTGGGCGAGGCAAGAGGCCACCCGGGACGGTATCGACCCCATCCCTGCCGAAGACGAACCCGTCTTCATCTACCATTAAACCGCCGGGAACGGCCCAGCGGATCAGAAGGGACGTCGGTGTCCATCCTTAGAAAGCCCAGGCAAACCTGCCAAAGCCACGTGAGAATGCTGCCGGTGGTGATTCAAGCCCAACGAAACCCACCTCAATGACCAGAACTCACCCTTGGAAGCCGGGAAATCGCCTTGCCAAGGCCGAATTCAATCGCCAACCTCCGCACCAGTCGGACGGAACGTAAATTGAATTTCCTGCTATGGACATCCTCACTGCAAACAATCGCTTTGAAGTACGGCTCCAGCCCCATCACCTCCAGTGCCACCCGGATATTTTCCCGGGCGGTGGACGTGCCAATCGCGCAGGGAATTCCGGCTTCGCGGAGCATCCGCAACAAGTTCCGGGCGCCCGGAAGCGGCTCCAGCCCGGTCTCCCGGACCAGTTCGCGGTACAGCGCTTCTTTGCGCCGCCCCAGGCGTTCCACCTCCGCGGGATCGCGTGACCAGCCGAGGATTTCCGGAATAATGGTCCTGTTGGTTTGGCCGAAACCAGCCTTGAAGTGACCTTCGGGAAGGCGCCGGTTCTCCTCCCCGGCCAGCCTTTCCCAGCTGCATTCGTGCTGGCGGTGGGAATCGACCACGACACCGTCCCAGTCAAAAAGCACGCCGATTCCATTGCCGCGGGATTGCATTGTTTTCATGTATTCTAAAAAACATCATCGAAATCAAAATTGAATTCGAGATCTTTCCGCGCCGAAGGCGATATTTTGCAATCAAAGACTCTGGCACCGAAATCGTAATCGCTATCGAAATCGCAATCGCTGGGTCTGAGATGCCATACGGGCTGAGCAGTCGTCAAACCTTTGGCAGTCCTGAAATTGCAGGTATTCCTTTTCTGTCAAAGGCCGATTACGATTACGTGTCCCGATGCGGCGGTAGGCGCAGTTTTTTCTTCTTTTATGGAACCTCCATCTCTGGTAGGACTGGTATCCATGCATGAAGCAACTCCTCCTGATACGGCGTTCCTACAACCGCCCCAATTTATCCGGGCAGACGAGACAGGGTATCCCACCCGGTCCACCCGCAAAATCGAATTGGTATCCAGCCTTGCGGTGCTTGCCTCCGGCAGGATATGGGCGACGTGGTATGCCGGAAAGACCCCGGCCGAGGATCACAACAACTATGTTGTCCTGGCGACCAGCGACGACGACGGCGAGTCCTGGAGCGAGCGCTGGGTCATTGATCCGGACGGGGAAGGTCCGGCGCGGGCCTTCGATCCGGAACTTTGGGTGGACCCCAGGGGACGGCTCTGGTCGTTCTGGAACCAGGCCGTGCTGCACGAGGGAAAGGTCGCCGGGGTATGGGGCTCGATCATCGACGATGCCGATGGGGATGATCCCCGCCCGGGGGAACCGCGCCGCATTACCGACGGCGTGATGATGTGCAAGCCGACGGTCTTGGCCGATGGCACCTGGCTGCTTCCGGCTTCCACCTGGCGCACCACCGCCCACAGTGCCCGTGTGATTGCCTCCCGGGACGAAGGCGACAGCTTCGAGCTTCGCGGAGCCTGCGACGTTGCGGAGGAAGAGCGGGTATTCGACGAGCACATGATCGTGGAACGGCGGGACGGATCCCTGTGGATGCTGGTTCGGATCCGCTCCGGGATCGGCGAAAGCGTCTCCACCGACGGCGGCCGCACCTGGAGCCCGCTCCAGGTTTCATCGCTGGGCCATCCCTCATCCCGGTTCTTCATCCGCCGCCTCGCCTCGGGCAACCTGCTGTTGGTCAAACACGGTCCGATCGGCGAACAGACCGCCCGCACCGACCTGACCGCCTACCTCTCCGACGACGATGGCCGCACCTGGATCGGCGGGCTGCTGCTCGACGACCGGGAAAAAATTTCCTATCCGGATGGACAACAGACGGAAGACGGCACGATTTACATCACCTACGACTTCTCCCGCACCGAATTCCGCGAGATCCTGATGGCCCGCTTCACCGAGGACGACATCCGCGCCGGGCAGCCGGTTTCCTCCCGCGCCCGCTTGCGCCTGCTGATCAACCGCTGATCCCTGCGTCAGCAACCACAGGGGGCGCACGAGGGACGTTGCCCCGCACTTCTCACGGACCACCTTGCGGGTTTCCCCGCAAGCGCCTGAAATTGGCCTGAGCCGATCTCAGGCTTCCGCCTTCGTTCGAGAACCCCGCATGCAAAACTTTGGCACGGCAAGTCGATGCGGCGCTTGCGAAACGAACCGCCCAGCGATTCGTCAGAAATGCGGGTTAGGAGGTCGGCCGAAGTCCGACAGGCTGCTAAAGGGGGAAATATCATGACAAGTGGTTAGAATGGGAACAGAATAACCCATTAATTGATGCGCGGGGAGCCTTTCGAGCTCAAAATGCGTTCTGTCGCACCCGGATTTCTGGTTCTCGTTCAAAATATTACTGATTTTCGTCATGATATTTCGCTTGTTAGGAATCTGTCGGCTAAGCCCGACAGATTCCTAGGGCAAGGATCCGCAACCAGAGCGGTCTTTGGGCATTGCGGGGAAGACCACCGTGACGGCAAAGGATTGATTCCCGCAAACACCGGGTTCATGGTTGCGCCCCATCCAATCCAGAGAAAACATTCTTTCCCAAGGCACAGAAATGAAACCACCCGCAACACGCCCAGCCCCATCGCCGGGGCTGCATCCCGACTGTGGACGCGATGGATCCGCTCCGGCATGATCCAACTTCACGGCGATTTTTCCAGTGACCCCCGCCCGCCCCCGCCCGGAGAGGATGAGGCACGGATGCGCTCCCTGGTCGAAGCCACTTTCCGCGAGGGCGGTTGGCTGCAAACCATTCTCGGTTTGGAACACCGCCCGGAACAGGAACACATGGCCTTGGCGGTGACCGCCCACATCCTCGGCGACCAGCCGCATTTTTTTGAAGCCGGGACGGGGGTGGGCAAGAGCCTCGCCTACCTCGTCCCCGGTTTGATTGCCGCCATCAGCCGACGGCGGCCCATGGTCGTTTCCACCCACACCATCGCCCTGCAGCATCAGATCATGGACAAGGATCTCGGCATCTGCCGGGACCTTTTTCAAGCCGTTCCTGACCTGCAGCCGTATGCCGACTTTCGCAAGGCCCTTCTTGTCGGCCGCGGGAACTATGTCTGCGCCAAGCGGTTGGCCCTTGTTTTGCGCGAGAAGGAGGATCTTTTCACCCACACTGCGGACAGCGAACTGAACGCGCTGCGGGTTGCTATGAACGCGGCGCGTCCACTCGGTACCTTCGGCGGAGGACGGCCTTCCGCAGAGTCTCGGGCCGGAGGTACGCGAGGCGGCGGTGTTGCTGTTACGCAACGTCGGGAGCAACCGGGATCCGGTTTTTGCGTTTCCCGAATTGATGACATACGACGGCGAAACGATTTTCCACGGGATCCACACCTGCACTCCCGCCGCGGTCGATTTCGGCGGGGGTGCTCTGGATCTGCTTGTTGGGGAGGAACGGGGGTCGCTATTGTATTATGCCCGGAAGAATCTGGCACCGTAAGGGAGGCGGGCGGCTGCTCACGGAAATGCCGGAAAATATTTTAGAAAAAACTTGTGTAAGTGAGGCGTGCGACCTAATTTCTCTGGAAATTGCTACAACCTTATAGCATCCGGTGTGATCCCCATTGTGAAGATAGGAGGGGCAAGACGATGAGAGACGACAAAACCACGGGTTTCACCTTGATTGAGCTCCTGACGGTAATCGCGATTATCGGGGTTCTCGCGGCCATAATTGTCCCGATCACACAATCCGCCCGGGAATCGGCGCGGAACGCTCAGTGTATCAGCAATTTGCGGCAATTGGGCCATGCCGCCCACCTCTTCGAACAGGAATTTGACCATCTTCCGTGGGTTCAGCCGCCGGAGGGTGTCAGCCGGATTCCCGGCGGCTGGTGGCCGACCTACCTGATTCCCTACATTGTCGAGGGTAGGAGAATGACGTCCCAGGAGGCCCGCCGCAATAGAAGTGACCTTCACGCATGCCCTTCCAAGAGCCTCCCCCACAGGACCCAGCCCGACGAGGAGGGGCGCGCAGAGGTGGCCGCGGCGATGACCTACTCGGGGAACCAGAATGTTATGGCCCGGCGCGACAACCAGCCTCCGGTAAGCAGTTACCAGGTTCGTCGCCCGACTCAGGTTGTCCTCTTTGGCGATGCCACCCAACGCACCAACGGCGACGCGAACAGCGGTTTTTTCGGGCTTCCGGAAGGGGCGGGAAATCCCCGCAACGCGCGGCACCCAATTGAGGCGGAGCCGGTGAATCGCGACGGGGTGAATGTTTCCTATCCCCGTTATCGCCACAACGGCAGGGCTAATTTCGTTTTCGTCGACGGCCACATTTCCTCGATTTCCCTCGCGGACGGAGGCCTTCTGCAGGAAAACTGGTATGTGAATTACTGAGCCGGTCGATTATTGTAACCCACCGTCCGCCGGTGAATCGCCCGCTCGGGGGGTGTGGAATGGTCTTGACAATTCGGTGACGAAAGAAACGGTCTGGCAGTGCCTGCTTTGGTTACCGGGACAACGTGGGGTTTGTATCCGGAGGGGAAATCGGTCAATTATGAAGACGTCCGTTACAGTACGCGAGATAGCTAAAGATGCAGGGCTGTCGCCTTCCACGGTTTCAGCTGTGCTGAACAATCGACAGGCAGAACGGCGGATCTCGGGTAAGAGTGTGCAAAAAGTCCTGGGCTCCGCCCGAAAGCTCGGCTACGTGCCCAATATTGCGGCACGCCGACTGCGTGCCCACAACTCCCATCGGCGGGAACTGGTGCTCAGCATCCTGACTTCATACGAGGCACCTCTGCTTCTGGTGAGTCACGCACTTCACTCATTGGAGAAGGTTGTCGACAGTGCAAACCTGCCGAACACATCGCTGACGGTGACCATTGAAATGTTTCACGCCGGCCGCCTGAAGGAATTACCGGGGCTGGTCGAGGGCAAGCGCTTCAACGGGGCGATCATTACCAATACCATTGCGCAGGACGATGATTTCCTCGCGACGGCCAAACTTCCTTTCCCCGTCGTTCTTCTAGGACGGTCGCTTCCCGGTTATCCCAGTGTCAGCGAAAAACCGGAGGCCCTGGGGGCAAAGGTCGCGGAAATTCTTAGTTCAGTGGGCCGCCGCCGTCTAGCTGTCTTGTGTCCGCGTCTGCTCACCCAGGCCACTCAGGGCCGATTGCGCGCTTTCTTTTCCCACACCGAAGAAATTGCGGGCCTTCCGCCCGAAAAGATCGTCAGTGAAGGCCTTTCCGAGGCGGATGGATTCGTCGCGATACGGGATTATTTGAAGGGTGGGGGCCGTTGCGACGGCCTGTTTACGTTGACAGACAGCCTGGCGGTCGGCGCGTATCATGCTATTAAGGGAAGTGGAAGGACCATTCCCGGTGATATAGCCGTTGTCGGGGTGGGAGACCATGAGGCGAGTCCGTTTCTTGATCCACCCCTGACCAGTTTCAGTCGGAACCAGGAACTCCTCAACGAGACGGCCGCCAAAACCCTGTTGAGCCTCGTGAACGGGGAAAACGTACGTGAGGCGCCGAT
>SLOW01000209.1 GCA_007132315.1 Opitutales bacterium | reverse complement strand
GATTGACATGCCGAATCGGATACGTCGTGGGGTGGTTTATTTGACCGAAGATCGAAAGTTGCGCGGCCTTGCATTGTCGCTGGATTCGCTGACAAACATGATTAGCGGGGTTCAAGTTCGTGACCGCAGTCGGGTGGATAGCGGCCGGGCGCGCCGTATTTTCGACGAACAGGCGAAGACGTTGCAATTGTATCCGGCGGAGCCCGCACGGTTGATTTCGCAGTTGTCGGGCGGGAATCAGCAAAAGGTTTTACTGGGGAAGTGCCTGGCAATCGGTCCGTCTGTGTTGATGTTGGATGAGCCGACCCGCGGGGTCGATATAGGCGCCAAGCAGCTGATCCACGAAACCATTGCCCGGTTGGCCGACGAAGGGATGAGTATTCTTTTGGTCTCGTCGGATTTGCCGGAGCTGGTCAAACTTTCGAACCGGGTGCTCGTGTTGCGCCGAGGACATCTGGTCCGGGAAATGACCGGCGCCATGATCACCGAAGACGACCTGCTTTTGGCGGCGAACGTGGACGAGGAGGGAGCCGCATGACCGGAGTAAACGCGACGGAATCCTCCGATGAGCGCCGATTGCAGATACCTTTTTGGCGGCGTTTGTTTGGCAGGGGTGGGATCTTTTTTCTGTTGGCTCTGTTGCTTGGCGTCGGTGTGCTTGTGTCGCCGGATGTTTTGTCTGGCGACAATTTGTTGCGCGTCTTGCGTTCCGTGACCCTGCTCGGGATTGTCGCGGTCGGCTGCGCCTTCATCACCTACAGCGGGAAGATGGTGGATCTCTCCATTCCGGTGATCATGGCCTTCGCGGGCTTGGCGGCCGTCAGCGGATTGTCCTATGGCTTGTTCGCGTCGTTGGTTGCTGGTCTGGCGGTTGGCTTGGTGCTGGGCGCTGTCAACGGCTGGGCAGTCGGTTATTTACGGTTGAACCCGATTATCTGGACTTTGGCGGTCGCCTTCATGCTCGATGGATTCATGCGATGGATCTATGGCGGCAGCCAGGTCTATCCGGATGCCAGCACTTCCGCCGGCAGCGCCTTTATCGCCCTTTCGCGGCGGGAATTGTTAACGGGTCTCCCGCTGATGACCGTATTTTGGTTACTGTTGGCCCTGGCGGGACAATGGTTGATGAAGCGCTCGCGTTTCGGCGCGCATGCGCGGTTGACCGGCTCGGCTTATGAAGCGGCAGTTACCACTGGTGTAAACGTGCGGGGGGTGGTTCTGTGTTGTTTTGTGATTTCGGGAATTGCTTCGGCGATGGGCGGCATTCTGCTGACTTCTTTGTCCAAGCAGGGCACATTCAGCACTGGGGTTGGCTACGATTTTAATGCAATTACCGCTATTGTGCTCGGTGGCGTTTTGCTCAGCGGGGGACGCGGCAGCATTATCGGGGTGGTGGGCGGCGTTCTCTTTATCGGACTTCTGATGAACATCATGACGCTGATCGGCATCGATTACTACACCCAAATGATGTTGCGCGGAATGATCTTTATTCTGGTGGTGGGCCTGACCGCCTGGTTCTCGCGGTCATCGGGAAAGGAAGCCGAATGAAGCACTGGCTCAACGAGAATCGGATATTCTTTCTGCTGATCGCGATTTTCGTGGTGATGTCGGTGCTGGTTCCGAACTTCTTGAGCCTGCAGAACCAGACCTCCGTCATGAGGGGGATGAGCTTGCAAGCATTGGCGGCCATCGGATTCGGCCTGGTGCTGATTACCGGAAAGCTCGACCTCTCCGTGGGCAGCGTATTGACGATGGGCGGCATGTTGGCGGTCGGGTTCCAGCCAACACTCGGGTGGGGCCCCAGCGTACTGCTGGCGGTCATGGCGGGCGGCGGGATCGGATTGCTTAACGGCTGGCTCGTATCGCGGGTAAAAGTGGATTCCTTTATCGCCACCTTGGGCACCTTGATTATTGTTCAAGGCTTTGTCTATTGGTACAGCGGCGGCGACACGCTGTCGGCCGACGATTTCGCCTTGTCTGACTGGATGGAGACCTCTTTTCTTCCCCTCCTGACTCCCCGGATTATAATCGTGGTTGCGCTGGTTCTGGCGGTGGAGGCTTTCCTGAAACGAACGCCGATAGGGCGGGGCTTTTTCCTGGTCGGCGGTAACGCGGCGACAGCGTGGCAAGCGGGGCTTCCGGTGAATCGCTATGTCACGAGCGCCTTCATTCTCTCTGGTATGTTCTCCGCGCTTGGAGGAGCGTTATTCAGCATCAGTATCAATTCCGCGACGACAACCATGGGCGTTTCGTCGCTGATGATCGTGGTCGCGGCCGTGATCATCGGCGGGACGTCGATGAAAGGCGGGAGGGGGAGCGTATTCAAGAGCATGATTGCCTTGATCGCGTTGACCATGCTCACCAATGGATTCAGCGCCATGGGTGCCGGGTTCGAGATCCAGAAGATCACCGGCGGGTTGGTTTTGGCCGGGGTTATCCTTTATGACGCCTGGCTGGAAAGACGAGGGGAAGACGCGCGGGGCCGGCGCCACGAACTGATTGAGGAACTCAAGACAGAAACTGCAACAACCAATACAGATAACGATATGACACCACCACGACAGGACCGAAACCTACTTATAATTTGCGTCACCGCCCTGGCCTGCGTGGCCATAGTCGCAATTGTGGCGATGTACAATCTGCGACTGGCTGAGATCGAGCCGCCGGGGTTTTCCCACGACGGGCGTGATCGTTCGGTGGAATCGGAGGCGTCTCGGCAGCCGGCGGTGGACGTCTTCGAATTGCGGTCGGTCGACGGACAGCTACTGCTTCCGCCTCCTTCCACCAAGGAGATCCCGCCCCGGCCCGCGGATCCGTCCGCTTTGCCGAAGGAAAATGCGGGCCACTGGTATGATATGGAGTACGCGGGTTGGAATGCGGAAAAGGTCAACATGCCGGTCTCACCCGGGGACGGTCCGCGCGGCAAGACGGTGATTTACCTAAAGATGGTCGATCACCCCTATCTCACCGCGACCGAGCGGGGCATGCGTAAAGTGGCTGATGCCCACGGTATCAACGTGAAGACGATGGTGGCGAACAGCGACATCAACATCCAGGCCCAGCAGGTCGATCAGGCCATCAACGAACGGGCCGATCTCGTGATTATGAATCCCGTGGACGCCCGCGCCTCGTTGCCTTTGTTCCGCCGCCTCAATCAGGCGGGTATTCCAGTGATTGCCAGCAACACGTTTCCGTCCGACGAAGCGATGCGCTATATCCTGGCGTGGACGGGCCCCGACGATTGGGAGCAATTTCGAATGCTGGCACGGGAATTTGCCGAGAGGATGAATTATGAAGGTGGATACGTGATCGTGCGTCACCTTCCCGGCGGATCACCCTATTTCTCGCGGACGTTTTCAGTTATCACGGAACTGGAAAAGATCGCGCCCGATATGAAATTGCTCGCCATGCAAACGACCAATCTGGAGGCGGAACAGTCGATGCAGGTGGTTTCGGATTGGATCTCCCGCTTCGGAAACGAACTCAATGGCATTGTCAGTGCTGACGATGCCGGCGCGCAAGTCGGAATCAATGAAGCAGTGAGCAGCGCCGATCGGGAAGACATCATTCGAGTCGCCGCAGGCAACAGCAAAGTTGGCATGGAGTTCGTCCAGGAAGGCCGCCTGCACGCCATCACGTTCCAGTCGCCGGAAGCCGACGGCGCATTGCCGATGCAATTGGCTGCGGAATGGTTTAGCGGCAAAGGAATCCCTCCCATACGATACCTGCCGCGCGCCATCATTACGCAGGAAAATGTGGAGGAATATCTACCGGCACAGTGGTAAACTTGTGTGGCCGATTTCCGGTCGGGAGTCTGATTTGAGTGGCGATGCTCGAACACATTGACTTGACTTGCATTCGGCAGTTTTTATGATTCAATAGCGTTAGACTTGGATTTCAATAGCCAATACGAAATCTAATCCATATAAAACATATGTCTTATTCAACGTCCTGGAAACTATATCGCGAGGCTCGTTTAAGCCGTTTTCTCACGAGCTTCCTCCCCTGCTTGATCGCTGGTTTTTCCATCTCGGGATCAGCCGGCGCCGAGGGGGGAGAAGTCCAAGCGACTCCTCCCAACATACTTCTGATCGTTGCCGATGATCTCAGTCCGGAAAACTTCGGGTTCCATGGAGGGGAGCGGATTCGAACGCCCAACCTCGACCGGCTGGCATCTATCGGTGTTGTGTTCGAGAATGTATGGACAACCCCGATGTGCATGCCCAGTCGAGCTCAGATTCTCTCGGGGTCGAACGCCTCCCGCACTGGTATTTGGCACAACCAACTGAATGTTCGTCCGGACGGGAAGAATCCACTGGAATACGCCCGGTATCATCCGACGATCCCGATGCAGTTGAAAGAAGCGGGGTACCGGACAGCATTGGCTGGAAAGGCCCATGCGATCGGAACGGGGATTCCCGGGACTACCAATTTGAACCCGTCCAAAGCCGGTTATGATGAATGGAGCATTTACGACAGCTCGGGAGAACTGGCCGAGGCTGAGCGCTGGGAAACAGAAGGTACTCCGCCAGGCTTCCGGGGTCCGGTAGCTTCCCGCCACTGGCAACCCTCTGTTTACGAAAATGGGGAGCCCCGGCCAACCACACCGGATGATTTTGGAGACGACCTGTTCGCCGACTTCCTTCTAGACTTTATGGAACGGAGCGCCGAGCAGGGAGAACCGTCAATTGCTATTTTTATGATGAATCTCCCGCACACGGTTGCGGGAGGGCGCCCCAATTTGCCGACCACGCCTCTAAGTGGCCGGCCCGGTAGCAACCGGGAAGGCACCTTTGAAGAGTGTGTGGCCTATATCGATGTCATCGTTGGACGGATGGTTGATCGATTGGAGGAAACCGGTATTCTGGATGACACGATTGTTGTCTTTACCACCGACAACGGCGATGTCGGTTACGGCAAGGCTTTTATCGTTGAGCAAGGAGCGCGGGTTCCTTTGGTCATGATCGGTCCGGAGGAGCATATCGGCAGAACAGGAAGGTCCACGGCTTTGTTCAGCCTGGCTGATCTGTTGCCGACCCTTTGTGATTGGGCGGGGACAGAAGTTCCAGCCAGCAATGAGATTGATGGAAGGAACTACGCTCCTTACCTGCGGGGGGATCCCACTCCTCCCCGGTCTTGGCTTTACAGCTACCTGGGCACTGGCGCAGCCATCCGGGACGCCGAATGGGTACTGGAGGCCTATGACCCGATTGGAGGGCATGAGGGGCGTCTCTACCGATACCTCGAGCCGGGCGGAAATATTCTCGATCCGGGAAGAAAGCTGATCCCCGCGGACACCACTGATCCGGACGCATTGAGTGCGCGGGCCAATTTCGTGGAAATTCTGGAAGAAGCGCATCGATTTGATCTCGACAATCCCCGAGTTGTCCGGGCTTTGGAACGCTACGGCGAGGCGGCTTGGCCTCATCGCCTCGATCCGGTTTCCCCGCGCCCAACTCGTTAATCCATATGGACAATGATTACGACCTATGAAAATAGATTATAAGATTCACCTTGATCCTGAAGAAAGCAAGTCAGTGAGCTCCGATGCAATAAGGACCGGTTTAGCATCATGGCTCTCTCGAGGAAAAGTCTCACTCGCGTTGAGTTGTTTGTTTTTCTGTAGCATTTCCTCCGGAATAAAGGCGGATGAAAGAGAGTT
>SLOW01000264.1 GCA_007132315.1 Opitutales bacterium | reverse complement strand
GGTGTGACCGCCAGGCATTTGTCCACGCCGCCGTCCGGGCTCCCGCGTGTCCGCAAAACGGACCGGCGTTCTTGAAGTTTTTCCGTCGTGCGATTAGGTGGAGCCATGAGCGGAATCAGGGAGAATATGCGTTGGGGCGCAATGGCGTTCGCGGCCGCAATTCTGTTGTTCGTTTACGGTGGTTGCGCTCCCGAGACCGATGAAACCGGCCCGCCGGTTCCGGTGGACGCAGAAGCGGAGGACGAAGAAGTGGACGACGAGGAGAACGTGGAAAACGATGAGCCGGCCCGCCCCGGGAATGGAGAAGAGGAGGAGCGTCTCGAGACGGTTTTCGAGATCCGCGGCGACGACAACATGCGTTTCGATCTGACAACCTTCGAGGTTGAGGCGGGAGTCGAGGTGACGGTGATTCTCGAAAACGTGGGTGAGATGCCCAAGGAGGCCATGGGCCACAATTTCGTGCTTTTCGATCTCGGCACGGACGTCAACGCGTTCGCCGCCGATGCGGTGCAATACCCGGACAACGCCTACATCCCGCCCGATCGGGAGGAAGAAGTTCTCGCCGCGACCGGAATACTCGGTCCCGGTGAGACGGAGGAACTGACCTTCACGGCTCCGGAAACCCCGGGTGATTACGATTACGCGTGCACATTTCCCGGCCACACGGCGGCCGGCATGGTCGGAACGATGACCGTGCGTGAGCCGGAGGAGGACGACGGAAGCTAAGATGCTGTCGGGCTTGGGCGACGGGCTGCTGACAGAAAGGGGCCGCGCCGAAGTCATTTATCTTGAACCCGAAGAGATCGAACCTTTTCGCGAGCGGGTGGAAGGTATCCACGAGGATTTTCGGTCCACCCGCGTCGGCGATCTGGCCGACAGGATTCGCGAGGCCGCCTCTCCCTGATGGGAGCCGGTATATCTCCGTCCAACACCGAGGGAACCGCATATGACGTATCTGCCGTTTATCCGTAAAGGATTGGACCGTGTTCTGGATGTTTTTGTCATTGTCGCTTTTGTCGCTCTGTTCGTGCTCCTGGCGGGAATCTTGATGGACATGACCCCGGCCATTTTGATTTTCACTCCGATCTTTCTTCCCGACTGACGCGCGCCGGCGCCGCCGGCCGAGGTTTTCTTGGAGAAATATTTGGGTCGGACGGTTTATCCGGATAACGTGGCGGGGATACATGAAAAGGACGGCGGTCAGTCTCCTCTCCTGGGCGACGCTTTCCGGAGGTTTCGCCGGTACCGGATGGGCGGGCGCGGCTCCGGCCGAGCGAGAAAGCATCTGGTCGGTATCCGCGTACGTCGGTCAGGTCACCTACACCCGCTTCAATGAAATCGTGCGGTTCGACACCGATTTTCGCGATTCCTACGTCGCCGCCCTGGCCGCCGGACGGGTGGTTCACGAGCACGGAGCGAACGCGCGCTGGGAGATCGAGGGGCAGGTCGCGCATCACTGGGGGAAGCAGGATCACGCCGAGATCAACGCTGCTCTGCTGCTGCGCTGGACGCGTTTTCCCTGGGACGATTGGGTCCGGACCAGCATCGCGCTGGGCGCCGGACCTTCGTATGCCCTGGACGTTCCCGCCATCGAGGAGGAGCGTCACGACCGCGCCTCGCGACGCCTCTTTTTCATGCCGTTCGAAATCACCGCCGGGCCGCCCGGAGAAGACCGCTGGGAGGGATTCGTTCGCGTCCATCACCGGTCCGGTGTCTTTGACGTCGTCAGCCGTGCGAGCGGCTCCAATTTTGTGGCTCTGGGTCTGCGCCGGCGATTTTGAGTCCGGAAGTCAGCCCCAGGAGGAACTCCCGGTTGCCGTCGGCGCCGCGGATTGGGGAATCGATGGTGCCGACGAGGGTGGCGCCGGGAAGGGTTTCCAGGGCGAAGGCGCGGATGTCTTCGAGGATGCGTTCCTGGATGGCCGGATCCTTGATGACCCCGCCGGAGCGATCGACTTCGCGGCGGTCGGCTTCGAACTGCGGCTTGACCAGGGCGACGAGCCACCCGCCGGGCCGCAGGCAGGTCCAGGCCGGGGGAAGGATCAGCCGCAGGGAGATGAAGGAGACATCGATCACCACCGCTTTGTATTCCCTGCGCGGGAGTTGGTCCGGCGTCAGATGGCGGGCGTTGTGTTTCTCGATATTCGTCACCCGCGGATCCGCCAGAAGTTTTCCGTGGAGCTGGCCCCGCCCCACATCGACGCAGGTGACGGAAGCCGCTCCCCGCTGCAACAGACAGTCGGTGAACCCGCCCGTGGACGCACCGACATCCAGCGCGTTCGCGCCCTCGATCGGCAGCGGGTGCGCCTGCAGGAAAGCCTCCAGCTTTTCCCCGCCGCGGCCGACGAAGCGGGGCGGCTGGAGCAGGGTCAGAGCGATCGATTCGGGGTAAGTTTTGCCCGGCTTGTCCAGAACCTCGTCCCCCCGGCGCACTTTGCCGGCCATGATGAGCGCGCGGGCCCGGGAACGGCTGGCGCACAGGCCGCGACTGACCACCAGTTCGTCGAGTCGGAGCTTCTTTTCGCGCGAGGAGGTCATACCTGATTGCGATGCCCGAAAACCGGCCCGGTGGCAAGAACGGGGCGAGGCCCCGGAGCGAAAGAAATCGAGAAATCGCGTTGACTCGGAGGCGAACGCGGCGATTGCTTAATGTGGCGTCCCAACGGCATTCGCGGGGACGCGCTTTTTTTCAATGAACGCCGAACGCATCCGCAATATCGCCATCATCGCTCACGTCGATCACGGGAAAACCACCCTGGTGGACCAACTGCTCGCCCAGAGCGGAACCTTCCGGGAAAACCAGGAAGTGGCCGAGCGCATCATGGACAATATGGACCTCGAGCGCGAGAAGGGCATCACCATCCGCGCCAAGAACACCGCCATTCACTGGGGCGATCACTTGATCAATATCGTGGATACGCCGGGTCACGCCGACTTCGGGGCGGAAGTGGAACGGGTCATGAAGATGGTGGACGGGGTGCTCCTGGTGGTGGACGCCTACGAGGGGCCGCGCGCCCAGACGCGATTCGTGCTGCGCAAGGCCTTCCGCGAAGGTCTGAAGCCGGTGGTCGTGATCAACAAAATCGATCGCGAAAACAGCGATCCGGTCAAAGTCCACGACGAGGTGCTGGAGCTGTTTCTCGAGCTGGAGGCGGACGAGGAACAGTTTAACGCGGCTTTCCTCTACGGCAGCGCCAAAGACGGTTACATGCTGCGCGCGCTCGGCGACGAGCCGGGCGACATGACTCCTCTGTTCGAAACGGTGATCGAACGGGTGCCGCCGCCGGTGGCGGTGGAGGACGGTGAATTCCGCATGCTGGTGAGCAATATCGACTGGAGCGATTACGTCGGGCGCATAGCCGTGGGCAAGATCGCCTCCGGATCGGTGCGGTCCGGTGACTCCGTGTGGGTGCTCCACCGCGACGGCCGCCGCGAGCGGCGCCGCCTCACCAAGGTTTTCGAATACAGCGGCATCCGCACGCAGGACACCGCCGCCGGGGTGGCGGGCAATATCGTCGGGCTGGCGGGATTCGAGGAAGTCGATATCGGTGCTACGCTGTGCGCGACCGAGGAAGGGGAGGCGTTGTCGTTCGTGGCCATCGATCCGCCGACCGTGAAGATGCAGTTTATGGTCAACGACGGGCCCCTGGCGGGTCAGGACGGCAAGTATGTCACCACGCGGCAAATACGCGATCGGCTGATGAAGGAGGTGAAAACCAATATCTCCATCCATGTCGAGGAAGGCGACGCGGCCGGTTCTTTCGAGGTCAGCGCGCGCGGCGCGATGCAGATCGCCGTCCTGGTGGAGCAGATGCGCAGAGAGGGCTTCGAGGTGCTCGTGTCCCGACCGATGGTGATCACCCGGAATGAAAGCGGAACCGTCCTGGAGCCATTCGAAACGTTCTGGCTGGAGACGCCCGAAGAGACGCTCGGCGGCGTCATGAAAGCGCTCGCCGGCCGTCGCGGCAAAATCGACAATATGGAGAACCACGCCTCCGGGGTGACGCTGGAAGGCACGATTCCGACCCGCGGTTTGATCGGGTTCGAGACCGAGCTGGTGAATCTGACCAGCGGGCGCGGGGTGATGTCGCACCTGTTCAAGGAATACGCCCCGCACTGCGGCGAAATCGCCGGACGGTCAACCGGGACACTCGTTTCCATGGAAAAGGGCGAGACCCGCGCCTACGGCCTGAGCGCGCTGGAGGACCGGGGCCGGTTGTTCGTGGGAGCGGGCGAGGAGGTGTATGCGGGAATGATCGTCGGTGAAAACCCGCGCCAGGAGGATCTGCCGGTGAATCCGACGAAGGGAAAACAATTGACCAACTTTCGTTCCCAGGGGGAGGGCAAGGGCATCCAGCTGTCTCCCAAGGTGCTGTTCTCGCTCGAACGCGCCATCGAGTATATCGCCCCGGATGAATTCGTCGAAGTCACACCCTCCAACATCCGTTTGCGCAAGCGTATCCTCGACGCCGACGAACGGCGGAAGCACGAAAAGCGGCTGAAAGCGGCCGGCGTGTGAGTGATTGCGGACCGCGGGGTCAGCGGGAGGCGCCGGATCGCGCTTCCGCGCCGGCCAGTTCCCGGGTCATGGCGATGAGGCCGTCCACGGCACGGGTCATGCGGGGAAAATCCAGTTTGTCGGGCGTGTCCCGCGGGGTGTGGTAGTAGGGGTAGCGGAACAGGGCGGTGTCGGTCACCATGAAGGCGGGATACCCTTCCTGCCAGAAGGCCCAGTGATCGGACCAGCCCACGCCGTCGATGAATCCGGGGACCGACGCGCCTTCGGAGGGAAATTTCGCGTGTTCCCGAAACGCGCGAATGCCCTCGCGCACTAACCCGCCGGAGCGGACGTTGGCCACGAAGGCGAGAAAGTTTCCGCGGTCGGGGTAGATCCACTGGAAGGGCGGCGGGTAGCGCTGGCTCCCGGGTTCGTCGGAGTAATAACCGATGGTTTCCAGACTGATCATGCCCGCGATGTCGTCGCCGCGTTGGCGCGCCTCCCGCGCGTAAACCAGGCTGCCCATCTTCTCGGTTTGAAAGAACGGAGGTTCCTCGTTCGCGAACGCCACGAAGCGGACCGTGAGCTCCGGTTCGGCTTCGGCGAGATCCCGGGCGGTGGCCAGGAGCGCAGCCACGCCGGTGGCGTTGTCGTTCGCTGCAGGCGTGCCGGCGACCGAGTCGTAATGCGCTCCCAGGACGAGTATGCGTTCCGGATCGGCGCTCCCGCGCCGTTGGGCTTCGAGATTGTAAACCCTGCGGCCCTCGGTTTCGAACGCCTGGCGTGCGACTTCGTATCCGGCTTCCCGTAAAGACTCCTCGATGAAGTCGGCCGCGGCCAGGTAATTCTCGTGGGCGAAAACGTTGCGGTCGCCGATGTCCTCGGCCAGCGTGCGGATGTCCCGTTCGAGTTCGGACATCAGCCGCGCTTCGTTTTCGGAAAGCGGCGACCAGGGGCCGTCGAAACTGCTCGCGGGCATGCGTATCATGGTCCACCAGGCGGCGCCCGCCGCCAGAAGAACCGGAATGACAAAGCCCGGCAACAACAAGCGGGAGCTTCGTTTTTTTCGACTATGCCTCATCGTCGTTCGGCCGCCGCCGGCCTGCCGCGGCGGCTCTATGCGCTGTTCGCGTAGGTCACTTCGAACGCTCGGCGGGAAGCGTCCACCCGATTTTCGACGCCGAGCTTGTCATAGATGTGCTCCAGGTGTTTCTCGACCGTGCGGGGACTGATTCCCAGGGCGGCGCCGATGTCGGCATCGGATTGGCCCCGTGCGATCAGTTGCAGAATTTGCGCCTGCCGGGGTGTCAGTCCGAGTGAACGGAGGGGTTGGAAGGAATTGCGTGCGGGCGACCTCTTGAGAATCAGGAGGTATTCATTTCGGTCGCCGGGGAGCCTGGGCAGGGCGGAAAAACGCACAATGACCCGGGATTCCGTGGAGAAATTCAGCACCAGCCTGGGGGCGGCTTTGGCATCGCTCAACGGATTGGCGAGTCGAAAGACCATCCGGTCCAGAAACGCTTTCAGTCGCGGACTCAATCGTCCGGGAGCCAGTGTATCGTGTTCTCCGGTGCCTTCGAGGATCTGGTCGGCTTTAGGCGAACGATAGAGGATCTTTCCCCGGCTGTCGGTGAGTAAGAACCCCTCGCCGGTCGCTTCCAGGGAATTCTTCAGCCGTACGTTTTCCGACCGCAGAATGCCGATGCGGGCCGCATTTTCGAACGCCTGGTCGAGATGGGGCGTTAACATTTCCAGAATACGCACGTTGTGCGCGGTGAAATCGCGTTTCTCGCGATCCAGAATAATTTCACGGCAACGGCCTTCGCGGGAGAAGAGGGCGGTGGTCAGTTGGTGCTTGATGCCCATGCGCCGGTAGAATTCATTGTAGATGACCGTCTTGCTGAATCTTTCGGTTGGCATCAGATCGCTGATACGCAGGACGCGACTGACGCGATGGGTCCGGTAGTACTTCAGAACCGGATGTTCCTCCATGTGCGCGTTGAAGCACGGACGGTAGCGCTCGAAATCGTCGCGCCGGTCCGTGTAGTACTCGTTTTCGAATCCGCTTTGGTCCTCCCGCAGTTCCGCGTAGCGCACGACATCTGCCGGTATCAGATCGCGGACCATGCGCGCCGTCCGCTTCCTGAGGGTTTGCGGATCGGCCGGTGTGTACAGCTCCTTCAGCGCGCTGTTGAGTTTCTCTATTGCCGAGGAATTCGTCATAGGCCATCAAGGTCGAGGATACGCCGCGGAACGCATGGCGGACAGGCTTCCTTTTTGCCGATTGCTCAAATGCGGGTTATCGGCGGGTGGCGGGAATCAAGCAAGGTTAATTTGGTCGCATTCGGAGTATGCGACAGGTTTTACGAATCTTTGAAACGAAATTGCCGCTTCCGTGGATTTTACCGTTGGCTTGCCCGGTACACCACCTAAGCTTTTTCGGATACAGTGCTGGTATTCGATGCGCGTTTATTTTCTGGGAATCTGCGGCGCCGCAATGGGCAACGCCGCGTTGTTGTTGAAGTCACTCGGGCACGAGGTTTCGGGGTCGGACGAAAACGTCTATCCGCCCATGAGCGACGTCCTGGCCGAGGCGGGGGTTTCCGTCCGGCGGGGATTCGACGCCGGTGAGCTGGCTTCGGCAGAACCCGAACTGGTGGTGGTGGGCAACGCCGTAAGCCGTGGAAACCCGGAGGTGGAATGGCTGCTGTCCGAGAAACGGTTTCCCATGACTTCGTTGCCGGAGCTGGTGTCGCGTTTCCTGCTCTCGGGCAGGAACCCGATCGTGGTGGCCGGCACCCACGGCAAGACGACCACCAGCGCGCTGGCCGCGCACCTGTTGCGGGAGACCGGGGTGTCGCCCGGGTATTTCATCGGCGGGGTTCCCAGGGGATTCGCCCGCGGAGCCGAAACGGGAGCCGAGGGCGCGCCGTTTGTGATCGAGGGGGACGAGTACGACAGCGCGTTTTTCGACAAACGGAGCAAGTTCATCCACTATCGCCCGCACATCTTGGTGGTGAACAATATCGAGTTCGATCACGCCGATATTTTTCGCGATCTGGACGACGTGCGCCGGACCTTCGCCCACCTGTTCAAACTGGTTCCCGCCAACGGCTGGATCCTGGCCAATGGAGACGATCCCCATTGTCCCGTGGCGGAGGATGTCCCGTGGACGCGGGTGGTCCGGGTCGGCCTGGATGATGCCAACGATCTGGTGATTCGGGATTTTTCGGAAGGCGATTCCGGTTCGGCCTTTACCCTGGTCTGGCGCGGCCGGACCTGGCGGACGGTCCGCTGGAATCATGGCGGCGTTCACAATGCCCGGAACGCGGCCATGGCGGCGCTCGCGGCCGCAATGGCGCTTCATCCGGAGGATCCGACCCGCTTCGCTCTCGATAGCCTGTCGGGTTTCGCCGGGGTGCGGCGCCGGCTGGACCTGCGGGCGCGGTCGGCGTGCATCTCCGTGTTCGAGGACTTCGGCCATCACCCCACCGCCGTGCGGCACACCCTGCGGTCTCTCCGGAACCGGTTTCCGGGAGCGGAGATCTGTGCGGTGCTCGAACCGCGCAGCAACACCATGCGGCGCCGTTGCTTGCAGGAGTCGCTGATCGAGGCGCTCGCGGGGGCCGACCGCGCGTTGCTTGGAGCGGTCGATCGGGGCGAATCCCTGGCGGCGGCTGAACGCCTCGACACCGCGGCGGTCGCCGCGGAGTTGACCGAGCGGGGAAGGGACGGCCGGGCTTTCCGGAGGAACGAGGAGATCCTGGCCGAGCTCGCGCGAACCGAACCGGAGCCGGGCGGGAGACGGCGCATCGTGGTGTTTTTCACCAACGGCGCGTTCGGCGGAATTATCGGCCGCTATGCCTCTTCGGTTGCCGGGGCGTCCGCGCGCCGGGAAGCCGTCCGCTGAACCGGCTCTCCGCGGACAAGCGCGGAGAACGGGTTCGATCGCGGTCCGGCGGTCCGTTTGCGCCGCTCAGGGCGACGCGGTCAGGAACGGCTTTTCGTATCGGGCGCCTGATTCGTCTTCGAAGACGATCCGGCGGGCTTCGACCTCTTTCAGTATGACGGAAAGCTGCTGATTCAACCTCTCGCCCTCCTCCACCATGCGGGTGTCGATCAGGATCCGGTTGCGGCGCGGGTTTATGCCGCGGATGTCCAGTTGTCTGACGAAGCGTTCGGTGTCCGGGTCGCGTTGCACCTGCGTGATCCGTGCAACCTCTGCGGCTATCAGGTCCTCCAGAACCGGCTCCGTGACAACGGGCTCGGTCTCCGCCACCGCCGTTTCCGGGTCGGGTTCCTCCTCGCTCACATCGGTTTCATCCGGCGCGGGTTGTTCGTCCCGTGCCCGGCTGTCCCGTCCCCTGGTCTCGGCCGAGGCCACACGGATCCGGCGGTCGCTTTCCGCGTCGAGATTGACCGCCACCAAGTCCGACATGACCTGGTGGTTCACCAGCCGGATGGGAGTCTGTGCGGCGCTGAAGGTCAACTGCTCCAGGGCCTGTTCCTGACCGTAATGGACGCGGTACATCAGCACCGTGAACACTTCACCCGGGTCGTCCTCGGGCCCGAAAGCCTGCTCGCGGGCCTGGATCAGCGAGTGGCGTTCATACCGGCCGAGCTGTGCGTCGATTTGACCCAGCGTCTCGACCCACCGGTCACGCGAGATTCGATTGTAAAACGCGTCGGAGTACAGGGCCGCCGCTTCTTCGTAATCGCCCTCGGCCAAGTGGGCGTACAATTGGTCGGCGAGTTCCGTCGCATCCCGTTCGTAGTCGAGACCGCAGCCGGACAGAAACAGGAGTCCGGCCAACAGAGCGGCCGGAAACCCGGTCCGCCGGAGGCTGAGCCGGTCGAATGGTCGGCCTTCGATCATGGTGTGCCTTCCAGTATCCAGACCAAGCTATCGGATCCGATCGCCTGGAAGCGTCCGGAGAACAGGTTGTTGTCGTCGATCCTCTCGGCGATCGCCATATAGAGCACATCCTCCTGCTGGCTGCCGCCGTATTCGACTCCGATCCCGATAACGCTGTTGTTGTTGACCCACTTCCAGGCGCTGCCCACGGCGTTGGTCTGAGTGAATGAGCCTTCACTGACGTACCCTTCGACTCCCGACGGCAACTGGCCCGCCGGCGTGTCCGCGGGCCAGCGGGCGTTCGAGAAGTGATAGCCTTCGAATTGACCGGACATCGTCCGCAGATCGTTGACAAAGCGGGAGACGTTGGCCTGTTGGCGGATGCGTTGAAACGACGGAATGGCGATTGCGGCGAGGATGCCGATGATGACCACCGCCAGCATGACTTCCACCACAGTGAAGCCCGCGTAAGAATCCTTGCTGCGAATGCCTCCGCGATTCGGCGCGGAGGCCGGGTCCGGAGGGTTCGTGCTGTTTTCCTTGTTCATGGGAAATACTTCGTTTTCTAAAATGGGTTGGAAAAATTCGTGTTCGGCCGGACGCAGCTCGTTCCCGACAATCGGAATCGTGATTTCGATGCCTTCGAGGAAACGATCGGAGATTCTCCGTGGAACTTTGATGTGACCGGCTGGAACACAACCGAGGCACCATACGCTTTTCAACTGACAAACCCTGGGGGGAAGGGAAGAGAACGGGATCCCGCGGCGCGTCGTTCAAAACAGGGCCTGGAGAGTTCCGGGCAACAGCGGAGCGACCCGATCGACGATGAACGTCATGAATTCGGGTTCGTCCCGGTTGGCGGCCCAGGAAACCATCTTGATGACCAATGCGAGAAAACAGGTGAGGGGAAAGAAGACGCGGTTGAAACGAGTCGATCCCTTGAAATACATATAGAAGCAAAAGGTAAGCAGGATGAAGAGCGCGGCGTGCTCCACAACGTCCAGAACGGTTAACTCCATCAAATGTTTTGTGATCATGTCCATGGCGGCCTTGATTGGATTCGACTGTGATTATACAGGAGACGCCCCTGGGAAATCCACCCCTCCAGGGTAATTATGTGTCAAAAAAGATTAAAATCAGGTGGTCGGAAGTACCTATTTTACATGATTTTATACATTTTTATCAAACCGCCGGCCGGTTGCTTCCGCTTCCGAACGAAGCTGCTTGATCCCGCTTGCGGGGACACAAATTTTCGGTTGCGTGTCCGTCGGTATCCGACTAAGCTGCTTGGTTTGATCGTAACGGAAGGACATGTATCAGTATGCCGAAGAGTTTGTTTGAAAAAGTCTGGGAGGCGCACACGGTGCGGGAGTTGTCTGCGGGACAGACGCAACTCCTGATCGGAGCACACCTGATTCACGAAGTCACCAGTCCCCAGGCCTTTGGAATGCTGCGCGAACTCGGGTTGAAGGTGCGGGTTCCGGAGCGGACGTTCGCCACGGTGGACCATATCGTACCGACGGACGAACGCGCGGAGCCGTTTTCCGATGCGTTGGCCGACGCCATGATCAAGGAGTTGCGCCGCAATTGCGAGGAGTTCGGGGTCACGTATTTCGACATCGCTTCCGGCCGCCAGGGGATCGTCCACGTGGTCGGTCCGGAGCAGGGGATCACCCAGCCCGGAACCACGATCGCCTGCGGCGATTCTCACACTTCGACCCACGGGGCTTTCGGTACCATCGCATTCGGGATCGGCACCAGTCAGGTGCGTGACGTTCTGGCCACACAGACCATGGCCATCAGCAAGCCGAAGCTCCGCCGCATCAACGTGGACGGGGAACTTCCCCCCGGTGTTTACGCCAAGGACGTGATCCTTTACATCATCCGAAAGCTCGGAGTGAAGGGCGGGACCGGTTTCGCCTACGAGTACGGCGGGGAGGTCTTCGACCGCTTCAATATGGAAGAGCGGATGACGGTCTGTAACATGTCCATCGAGGGCGGGGCCCGTGTCGGTTACGTCAATCCCGATGAAAAGACCTTTGAGTACCTCAAGGGCCGTCCGTATTGCCCCAAGGGCAAGGCGTGGGACGAGGCCGTCGAGCGTTGGCGCGATCTGGCGTCCGACTCCGATTGCGAGTACGACGACGTGGTCAACTTCCGCGCCGAGGACATATCCCCCAGTGTCACCTGGGGCATCACGCCGGGTCAGGGGGTCTTTATCGACGAGACGATTCCCGATCCCGACCAGGTCGATGAAAGCCAGTGCGACTCGATCATCGAGGCGCTGGAGCACATGAAACTGAAACCGGGCGCGCCCATCAAGGGGACCCCGATCAATGTCGCCTTTCTGGGGAGTTGCACCAACGCCCGGTTGACCGACTTCCAGGAAGTGGCGCGGTACCTCAAGGGCCGCAAGGTGGCCCCCGGGGTCAAGGCGATCGCCGTCCCCGGTTCCATGGGAGTCGGACGGATCTGCGAGGAACTCGGCATCGACCGCGTGTTTCGCGACGCCGGATTCGAATGGCGCGGGGCCGGCTGTTCCATGTGTCTGGCGATGAATCCGGACAAACTGGAGGGCGACCAGCTCTGCGCCAGCTCCAGCAACCGGAACTTCAAAGGCCGCCAGGGGAGTCCGATCGGGCGCACGATACTGATGAGTCCCCTCATGGTGGCCGCGGCGGCCGTGACCGGAGAGGTGAGCGACGCCCGGGAGGTTTTCGGCGTCGGCAGCCCGAACCTGGTGGAAGTTTAATAACAGGACGACAGCATGGCATTGGAAAAGATCACAAATATCTCGGGCAAGGCGGTTTACGTACCCGGCGACGACATCGACACCGACCGGATCATCCCGGCCCGTTTCATGAAATGCATCACCTTCGACGGGCTCGGCGAGTTCGCTTTTTACGACGTGCGCAAGAACGAGGACGGCAGCGACAAACCGCACCCGCTCAACGACCCCCGGCGCTCCGACGCCTCGATCCTGTTGAGCGGCTCGAACTTCGGCTGCGGCAGTTCCCGGGAGCACGCTC
Source organism: Opitutales bacterium (assembly GCA_007132315.1). Classification (GTDB taxonomy): domain Bacteria; phylum Verrucomicrobiota; class Verrucomicrobiia; order Opitutales; family T3Sed10-336; genus SLOW01. The sequence goes on along the minus strand of SLOW01000264.1, from coordinate 6,859 downwards.
CGCAGGCTCTCCACAAGGCGGGTTTCCGGGGGATCGTGGCCGAGAGTTACGCCGAGATTTTTTTCGGCAACAGCACCACCCTCGGCATTCCCTGTTTTTCGGCGTCACCTGAGATCATCCGCGAAATCGCCGCCGCCATCGAGGCCGACCCCGATGCGGTGGTCGAGCTCGACGTCGAGAATACCACGATCCGCTGCGGCGACAAAACCTACCCCGGCGAGCTGCGCGAATCCGCACGCGGCGCGTTGCTCAGCGGGAAGTGGGATCCGATCGCCGAATTGCTTGAAGGTGTGGATCAGGTCGAAGAGACGGCGCGCAAGCTCGGTTATGTGGGTTGAGATGCGCTTCGAGATGTCCGGCGACAGTTGTCGTGCCGGGAACGGATCACGAACGGACACGGCGCGAGCAGTATGTGGGAGTTGATCGAAGGCGCCGGCGTTTTTGTTTACCCGTTGGGCCTTTGTTCCGTGGTAGCGACCTTTATTGTCATCGAACGCCTGTACGCACTCGGAAGCCGGCGGGTCTGCCCGCCGGATCTGGTGGACAAGCTTTCCGGCGGCCAGCCGGTGGAACCCGATCCCGGTTCCTCGCTCGGCCGCGTGGTTGATTTCGCTTGGCGCAACGGGGCGGATAAAAGCGCGACCAAGGCTGTCGCCCGGGTGGAGGTCAACCGCCTCGAACGGGGCCTCGTCCTGCTGGAAATGATTATCGGTGCCGCTCCGCTCCTGGGACTGTTGGGCACGGTGACCGGGTTGATCCAGGTTTTCGCCAATATCTCCGCCGAGACCGGGATGCCCGAACCGCAGGCCTTTGTCGAAGGTGTCGCCCTGGCCCTGACCACCACGGTCATCGGTCTGGGCATCGCCATTCCTTCGCTGATCGCCAACGGTTACCTCCAGCGCCGGGTGGAGACTTACGCGGTTCGGATCGAATCGCTGATCGACCTGATGTACGATACGGACGAGGAGCCATGACCCTGAAACCGAAACGCCGCCGTCCGGACATCAACATCGTGCCCCTGATCGACGTGTTGACGATCCTGATCTTTTTTTTCCTCATGACCATGCAGTTCCGTGAATTGCAGGCGCTCAACCTCACCTTGCCCGAAATCGAAACCGCCGGGACGAGCGCGGTGGACGAGGCGCTGGTGATCGGCATCGACGTTGAAGGGCGCTTCTATCTCGATGGCAACCGGGTGGAACGGGACGAACTGACCGCGTTCCTGGCCGATTTGAGACCCGTCGCCCGCGAGGTGTCGGTGCTTCTGATGGCCGACGAGGACACTCCCCTGCGGGAGGTGACCTTTGTCATGGACCACGTCCGAAAAAACGGTATCGACCGGGTCCGCCTGCAATCCCGGTAAAACCACCGCCGCGCCGCGCAGAAGGGTTGCCCCCCGGGTCAAAAACCTGAATAAACGAACGAAATCCAATATGAATTCATTCTCCGATTACCCGTTTGACGAACGGATCCGCCGCGCCATCACCGAGCTCGGTTTCTCACATCCGACCCCGATTCAAAGCCAGACCATCGAACCCGTCGCCGCAGGGCGGGACCTGATTGGGATCGCCCAGACCGGCACCGGCAAGACCGCTGCGTTCGTGCTGCCCTCGCTTCAACGGTATCTGCAGCGCGATCCGGACGAGCCCTATCAGGGGCCGCGGGTGGTTATCCTGAGTCCCACCCGCGAATTGGCCGCACAAGTGGACGAGCACATCAACTCCCTTGCCAAATACGCCGATCTGCGGGTGGCCCTGATTCTCGGGGGCGTTCCGTACCGGCGTCAGGAGCGCGCGCTGGCCGAGGACCCCGAGATCATCGTCGCCACGCCCGGTCGTCTGATCGATCACCTCCAGAAAAAGAACACCCATCTCAAGGCGGTCGATGTCTTCATCCTGGACGAGGCGGACCGCATGCTCGACATGGGCTTCATGCCCGCCATCAACGACATTATCCGCTACCTCGGGAACGGGCCTCGGCAAACGCTCATGTTCTCGGCGACATTCCCGGCTCCCATCGAACGGTTGGCCGGCCGCCTGCTCAAGGATCCGGTCAAGGTCGATGTGACCCCGCCGATCCGGACTCCCGAGAAAATCCAGCAGGGGGCCTTTTACGTCGAAAAGGTTCGCAAGCCCCGCCTGTTGCGGGAACTGCTCGCCCTGCCGAACATGACGTCGGTCATGGTCTTCTGCGGTATGAAGGTGGAGGCCGATTTTATTTACGAGGTCGTGTCGGGCGACGGATTCAAGGTTGGCGTGCTGCATAGCGACCGCGATCAGAAAGAACGCACGCGGGCTCTGGAATCCTTCCGCAACGGCGACTACGCGATTCTAATCGCCACCGACATCGCCGCGCGCGGACTCGACATCAAGGATGTCACCCACGTCATCAATTACGACCTTCCGAGCAATTTCGAGGATTACGTTCACCGGGTGGGGCGCACCGCGCGCGCGGAGGCGGACGGCGAAGCGCTGTCCTTCGTGACCCCGGGAGATCTCCTGACATTTCAAAAGATCGAAGCGTCACTCGGCCGCCAGATCGAACGGTTCGATTTCGGCGAGCTGACCATGCCCTGGCAAAGCGGCACCACAGCTTCAGCGGGCGCGCCGGTCGCGGCCGACGGTGCCCGCCGGGGCCGCCGTTGATTCGGAGCATAAGCCCGGCTTTCCGGTGCTCGGGAAACGCGTTTCGCTCCGGGAGCGTTCCGCCGTCTGTCTAAAGCACGGCGCTGCTGATTCAGTAGGTTGCTGGCACCAAAAAAAGCGGACACCGCCTGGCGTCCGCTTTGAAAACAGAAGCTCCTTGTTCAGGACTTGTCGCGGTCACCTTCACAGGAGCCGCCTTTGCATCCCGAACCGGCGACTTCAAAGACCGCCGGGGTGGAAGCTTCGGACTTGTCGCGGTCGCACCCCTTCTTGTCCCCGCAATTGCCGCCCGCCAAGGCGAACGAGGAAAGGGATGCGACGGCTACGATGCTGAATAATGCAATAGTTTTCTTAATCATACGAATTAGAAACTAACGCGGGTTCCCGCATGGTGCAAGTGTTGAGTGAAGAAAATCAGGTTTCCAGTAAGGCGGGCGGTTTCGGACGATGGGAATGTCCCTATCCGCGCCCCGCCGCTCCGTCGAACGCAATCTTCGTATCTGAAATGCTTGCTCCGCGTGGTCTTCCGTTGTCGGATAGAACGCTGTGAAGCTGGTCGATCGTTACATCCTGGCCGAATGGCTTAAAGTTCTGATCCTGATGCTGGTGGTGACGGTCGGGTTGCTCTTTCTCGAGGACATGTACGGCAATTTCGGCCGCCTGATCGACTACGAAGCGGGGCTTGAGGACATCCTGCGCTACTATGGGGTGCTCGCCCCGAGTTTTCTTCCGGTTGTTCTGCCGCTTGCCCTGCTGTTGTCGTTGCTCTACGTCATGGGTCAGTTCCAGCGGAACAACGAATTCGTGGCTCTGCGATCCTGCGGATTCGGTCTGTTTCGCATCACCCGCACCATCTGGATCGCCGGCCTGCTGCTGTCGGCGCTCTACCTTGGCTTCACCGCCCGCGTCGTACCCTGGTCGGTCGAGCAGTCCCGAACCATCTGGCAGCAAATCGAGTACGCCCACGAAGCCGAGACGCGGGAAATCGAAGGCGTCGGCGTGACCCACAACCTTGCATTTGACAATCGCCGCGAAGGCCGGTTGTGGTTCATGAACCGCTACAGCGCGTTCGCCGAACGCGGGTTCGGCGTGACCGTTTCCGTGCTTAACGAGGAGCGTGAGGTCCTGCGGCGCGTGCTGGCGCGTTCCGCCGCGTTCGACCCGGAGGCCGGGGGGTGGGTCTTTTACGACGGCCGTGAAATCGAGTTCGACCCGGAAACCTACGACACCGTCCGCTCCGCTCCGTTCGACGAGCGGTTGTTCGAGGATTTCAACGAAAGCCCGCACTTTATGCTGTTGCTGGACCGGCGACCGCGCGATCTCTCCCTCTTCGAGCTCGACCAGGTTCTCGGTTTTTTCGAGGAATTCGACAGTCCCGATCGCAATCTGTACGCGGTCCAGTATCACGGCATCCTGGCAGGTTCGCTCAGTTGCCTGATCGTGGTCGGTCTGGCCATTCCCTTCTCCGTGTCGGGAGTCCGGGTCAACCCCATGATCGGGGTGCTGAAATCCGTGGGACTGTTCCTGGTGTATTTTCTGATGCAGAACGTCATGCGCATCTTGGGCGAACGGGAGGTCATGGACCCCGCCCTTTCCGCCTGGCTTCCGAACCTCGTCATGCTCGCCGTGGCGTTTATCCTTTTTTACCGTGCCAACTGACGATATCATCGCCGCCAGCATCAAACTCAAACCGGGGAACCGGCCCCGGGTGCTGCGGGGTCACCCGTGGATTTTTTCCGGAGAAATCAAGGCCTTGTTGCCGCCCGAATGTGACGGCACCGCCGTATTCTCCCGCGACAGCCGGGGGCGCTTTCTGGGCACCGGATTGTACAACGGACGTTCGCGCATTGTCTGGCGGCGCCTGTCACGCGGCCGGATCACCTGGGTGGAGACTTTTGTTCGCGAGGCAATCGGCCGGGCGTTGAAGCGGCGGGGAAACGCGCCGCACGGTCGCCTGGTCTGGTCGGAGGCCGACGACCTGCCGGGGCTGGTGGTGGATCGTTATGGGGATGTCCTGGTGGTCCAATTTCTGACCCTCGGCACCGACCGCGTGGCCGACACCATATTGGATACCTTGCGGGAGGCGTTGCATCCCCGGGAGATCCTCCTGCGCAACGACGCGCCCGCCCGCGGCCTGGAGGGGCTCGACGCCGAGGTGCGGACCGTGTCGGGACGCTCCCTGCCGCCGGAATGGGTCATGATCGAGGGGATGCAATACCGGATCGACTGGACGAGCGGCCAGAAAACCGGGTTCTATCTGGATCAACGTCTCGAACACGTCGCGGTGGGGGCGTACGCCCAGGGGGCGCGGGTGCTCGATGCCTTTTGTCATCAGGGAGGCTTCGCGCTTCACTGCGCGCGGGCGGGGGCTTCGGACGTGCTGGGGGTCGATATATCCGAGGATGCGGTTGCGGGTGCGCGCGGCAACGCGGAGCGCAACGGTCTCGAGGTGGAATTCGAGACGGCGAACGTATTCGATTTTCTACGACAACAGGAAGCCGGCTCCCGCGACCTGGTGGTCCTCGATCCGCCGCCGTTCGCCAAAGCTCGCGGAGAACTCAAGGGAGCGCTGCGCGGCTACAAGGAGATCAACCTGCGCGCGATGAAGGTTCTGGCTTCCGGCGGTGTGCTGGCCACTTACGCCTGTTCCGCCCATGTGGACTGGGGCCTGTTCACCGAGGTGGTGACGTCGGCGGCCGCCGACGCGGGACGCAAGGCCACCGTCCTGCGGTTCTGTCACCAGCCCCCGGACCATCCGGTACTTCTCGCGATGCCCGAGAGCGAATACCTGCGCGGTCTGGTCCTGCGGGTGGACCGCGCGTGAGGTGGGCGGATCAGCCGTACTTCGGCTTCATCGCACGTCCCTCGCGGGCGCTGCGGTCGGCCAGGTCAAGGATGTGGATCGGGCGGCGAGCCCATTCGGGTGTGATGACCAGGGGCGTGCCGTTGCGGATGTGGTCGGCCACATTCTTGTAGTATCGGCGGCTTTCGCCCTCCATTGGCGGGTTTTTCCCCTCGTGAACGACTCTTTCCTTCGCGTCGCGGGTGATGATTTTCCAGGAGTCGCGGCCGAAAAGGAAGGTTCCTTCGGTACCGGTGATCTCCAGCCAGCCCGGCTTGGGATTCGCATCCAGCGAAGTGATACAGAGAGTGAGCCACTGGCCCGATTTGAAACGGACCACCGCAAAGGCTTCGTCCTCGTTGGTGTCGCCGCCCCACGCGGTGCGGGGCGCCCAGTAACCGGAATGCGCGAAGCCGCTGACTTCCGTGATGTCACTGTCGATCAGTTGCAGTGAATACTCCAGAAGGTGGACACCCCAGTCGTACAGGATGCCGCCCGAGATCGACTTGCTGGAACGCCACCAATCCTTCGGTTGTTCGCGCAGTCCCATGTGGGCTTCGATGCGAACGATGTCGCCGATCACGCCGGAGCGGATGCGCTTGACCGTGTTCACGATGCAGCCGTCCCAGTGGCGATTGTGGTAGGTGGACAACACGACACCGTTTTTTTTCGCCTGGGCGATCATGCGGTCGCACTCGGCCGTGGTGATCGCCAGGGGTTTCTCCGCAACCACGTGCCGTCCGGCCTTGAGGCACTGGAGGGCGAGTTCGACGTGGGTGTTGTGCGGGGTGACCAGGGTGACGACCTCCACATCGGATTCCCGGAGCATGGCATCGACGGTGCTGAAACACCCGACACGCGGGTAGTCCGCCCGGGCCTGTTCGAGGCGGTCGGGGTCGATTTCCGCGACCGCGGTCGGTTTCATCCCCGCGCGCCGCATGGCTTCGAGGTGATGCCGCCCCATGTTGAAGGCGCCTCCGTAGCCGATGACGCCCGCTTTGAGTTTCTTCTGGGTTTTCTTGGCCATTTTTTCGCCAGCATCGGGAGAGTTTGCGATCCGGGCAATGCTCAAATTCCACAGCCGGGAACCTGCGCCGCCGTACGGCGTGCCCTCGGTAACGGCCGTTGCGAATGAAACGGGTCATCGCTTCCGTCCGGAACGCGTGCGGAGCGATGCGGGAGCAACTGTGTCTCACGCAAGCGCATGGCCCTCCAGGGGAAGAGCCGATGCAATTCCGTTAAGTCTGCACTGCTTCGATCAACATCCTCAATCGAGCCCCGGTCAGGCTACTCTTCCTTGGTCGCCTTCTTGGCGGCGGTTTTCTTCGCCGCGGTTTTTTTGGTCGCGGTTTTCTTGGTGGCGCCTTTCTTG
>SLOW01000024.1 GCA_007132315.1 Opitutales bacterium | reverse complement strand
TCCGACGGCCGGCGATTACGGCGTGCCCTATTTTTACACCGTGCGCGCCGAAAACGAGTCGGCCTGTGCCGGCAATCTTTCCGGGCACAGCCCGCCCAAGTGGGGCGTGCTCCGGCAGCGGGAGGGTCCCGACGCCGCGACGGCGGAGATACGTCCCCTTTCCCGGGTCATCCACGCGACCGCGCCGGATTCGGTGGACAACCTCGAACTGGGCATCGAACTCTCGGAACACCTCGTTTACCAGGCCGCCGCGCACCGTCACCATCCCGCGATCGAATGGGTTGAATTCCGGATCGCCGGCCACGTCCGCGCACCCTACGCCCCGCGGTCGCTGGGACGCTTCGATTTCGGCGATGAAGACGAGGTTTCCGCCAACTTCACGTTCTGGATCGGCAACCTTTCCCCCAACCCGCCCGACATCACCGCGACCTTCGGCGGTTCCGGATTGCCACCCGCCTCGGCGACAGTCGGTTTGTTGGAGCTCGACGGAATCGGCGGCACCGGACAGGACGGAAACGTCGGCCGAATGCTGTTCGAGGCCGACATCCTGACCGGTCCGGGTCTGGAGGGGGCGGATCCGAACGTGCACGTCTCCACCGATCCGGAAACGGGCGAGATCCTTTGCCTCGATGTCGCCGTCAACCTCGACGGAGCGGACCGCGCCGCCGAATGGCGCATCTACCGCCGGCTGGCGGGCGGCCCGATGGAACTGGTCCATCAGGAAATGCGCGATCCGTCCGACGGCGGCACGCTCACCTGGCAGGACTGTTCGCTGCCCGCCCGCGGCGGCGTCGCCTGTTACTTCGTGCAGGTGCTCGACGACGAAGGCAACCCCGGCCCTGTTACCCGCGCCGGGTGCACCGAGATCCAGCCGACCCAGGAACTGCCGCGGCCGATGCTGTTCCCGGTCGAAGCGGGCGGAACCGATGAGAACCCGACCACCCGCATCTCCTGGTTCTCTTCCCCGGAAGGCGTGGAGCGATTCGAGGTTCTGATCGCGGCCGATCCCGACAGTCCTCCCGAAAACGTCGGCGGCGAACTGGGCCAACGCCGGGGCGCGTTCCCCGTGCTCCCCTTCCCGCCTTTCGACAAGCGCTTCTTCGTGTACGAAACCGGCCGCACCGACACCGTTCTTCGCGGAGACGGACCGGAATGGTCCGTAGAAATCGATCTGCCGCCCGGCCCGAAGTACACGGTCCGTGTCCGAGCAGTCGGCCCCGGCCCTTACGAAGGGGTCGAAGAGGACACCAATTTCGACCGCGCGGCGATCGCCGCGCGGCCGCGCGGGCCGCTGAGCAACGCCGAAGAATACCGCTGGCGGCTGCCCGAGGACGACCCCGGTCCGCTGGTTCCCTGGCCGGCACTGGATCCGCCGTTCGTCGCGGACGCCGACCCGCGCTTCATCTCGATGTTCATCTCTCAGGAGACAGGCGCCGGCGTGCGCATCGGCGAGTTTCGTTTCCTCTACGAGGACGAACCGGCCCCCATGCCGGATCATTTCCCTTATCCCTACCCCGGGCAGCAGGATCCCAACGATCGCGTTTACACGTTCCAGGGCGAACAGGACGATCCCGAGGATCCGACCACCGAAAAGAATGTCCTTCCCGCCGCCCTGTACCGCTACCAGGTGCCGAGCCCGATGTTCCCCGAGGTTTACGGCAACCTGGTTCAGGTTTCGCCGCTGGTGGAGGAAATCGCCTACTGGAACGGCGTGCGGGGCGACCGGCCGTCCGAATTCGGACGCATTGAGGATCCATTCATCGCCGCCCGGGAAAAAGACGACTGGGAAGGCGACACCATTTACACCCACGACCTCTTCATCGTGGACAACCAGCCGGTCATGTTCGGCGCCAAGTACCGGTATTTGCTTGTGCGTTTCGCCGACGACGGCGAGATCGACCGCGTCTTCCCGGTTCCCGAACTGGATCTCAGCCTGAACTCCGGCAACGGAGACTGACAACCCGCCAAGTCGAACGGAGATCGTTTATGAAAAGCACTGTTTTCCGCCACCTGCCCGCCCGGACGTTTCTGGCCGCGCTGATCGCGGCCCCGATCCTTTGCCCGGAAGCGGAAGCCGACCAGCCGCCCCAAAGCCATCTCGGCGAACGGGAGATTTTCCTGTACGGGGATTTTCACGGAGACGGACGACTCCATCCGGTGGTCATCGACCGGGAAACCGGACTCTACCGTGCCGGCATGCGCGACTCCGGAGGCAGCCCCGCCTGGAACGATTCGCGATCCATCGGTCTGCCGCAAGTCGATGACGCCGCGGCGGGACGCTTCCGCGACGGCAATGCCGACGAAATCGTCGCCACCCACCCCGACACCAACCTGATCGCCTTTGTCCGCCCATTATCCGGTGCCGTTGACGCGCACCCGGCGGTGGTCCCCTCTCCCCGCCCGGGCCCCATGCGGCTCGCCGCCGGCCTTTTCGATCCGGGCGCTCCGGAAGTGCCCCAACAGGTCATGTTGCTCTCCGGATACAACCCGGACCAAATCGGCGGCAGCTTTCGGCTCGATACCCTCGAGTTCGTCGAACAAGCCGGAGACGGCGGTCCAGGACTGGAACCCTTTGCCGGCGACAACTACGCCGGGATGCTGGAACCCGGCATTCTTGGCACGGCGCGCCACCCGGAGGTAAAGGGCGACTTCGGCATGATGACCGCCGACGGCTCCATCCTCGGCTGGTTTGCGGCCGTCAAACCGGACGGCGACAGGCTGGAAACCCTGGCCAACCTGCCGGGATCGGCCGACCGGCGCTTTGTACCGGTCAGCGCCCATGCCGCGCCCGACCCGTCCTTCCTGGCCTGGCGGGCCGGAGAGTCCGAATTGACCCACTACATCTGGAGGGAAACGGATATCGACAGCGTGCGTTACGAATTCATGGAGATCGCCTCCTGCGAACTCAAACAGGATATCGCCAACATCGTGGCCCTCGAGAACGACGGAGACACCGCCCGAATCCTCGTCGTTTTCGACGGAAGCCGGGAAGCCATGGTGTACAGTATCCACGACGGCTGCCCACAACCGGAAGAAGACCCGTTCACGACGGCCGGGCGCGACCGCATTCACGGAGCGGTGCCCGACGGCGACGGCGGCTTCACCTTGTTTACCGGCTCCGCCGGCGGCACCAGCACCGCCTTCCGCGACTTCGAACGCACCGCCGACGGGTACGAACTCCGCGCAGAAGGTAACCTCCCTTCCCTCGACCCACGACAGTGCTTCCCCAACCTGCTGGCTTTCGGCGCCCACCCGTTTCTGCAGCCGGGTTTGTCCGCACTCGATTACTACCGGTACCGCGACTGGACGCTGCGCGGCGATTCCGACGGCGAGACCGTCACCGCCGAAGCCGAGGCATTTCTCGGCGAGACCGAAGGCCTGGGAGATCCGGATGCGGACGAAATCGGATCGGCCAATTGGGACGGGCGTATCTTCCTGCTGCCGAACCAGGTCGAGGCCGACATCTCCGTCGCCCCCCTCGCCCCGGCCCATTCGGAAACCACCGAATCCGTCTTCGTCTCGCCCACCCCCGGGGAATACAACCGGACCATTCAACTGAGTTTCTCGACCTCGATCGACGACGCCGACGTGTATTATCGTTTCAATGCCACCGGCGACTGGGAAACCTACGATTCCGGCAACCCGCCCAACGTCTTTCGCGAATCCACTGTGGCCTTCTTTGCGCGGTCGGTGTCCGACGACACACAGATCACGGCGGTCAAACGCGCTACATACACCTTCTCCCGCGATTTCCACGAATTCGACTCCAACCGCGACAGAGTGCCCGATTTCGTACGCGACCACTACGGTCTCGACCCATACGGCAATCCCGACACCTCCGGCAGCGGGGCCACCGACCTCGAAAAAATCCTGACCGGCACCGACCTGTTCGATCCCGACGCCGTTCCCGACGAGCGGATCGACCTCGGAGCCGTGTTCGACGCCCGGGTGTATCCGGATTTCTTCGACCCGGAAGCCCTCCCCGGGCTTGAAGCGGTCAACGCCGCCGCCGGGACCCCGGTTCGCGCTCACGATCCGAGTGGCAACCGCCACGCCCGCGGAACCGTCGGCAGCGCCGTGTCCGACCCGGACGGCGTTGCGGGCGCGCTGCTCCAACGGATCGCCCCCGCTCCCGGCCGCCCGTTCTTCACCGCCTCCACGCCTACACTGTTCGACACCGATCCTGAGGACGAAGCCTGGCAGGGCCACGAACTGGTCGGGCTGTTTACGGCGCCACAACTGCGAACACCGGAAATCGACTACGCGCCCTCCGGCATGAGCCTGGCCAACGAGGTCGAAGCCTGGGAACAAGCGGCGCTGGACGCATTCGACGAACGCGAGAGGGCAAGGTTGGACTGGTACCTTTCGGCGGAGAGCACTCTGACCGCGGCGCTGGTGGAACACGCGATCGCCGGGCTGCTGGCGGAGCGATCGGATGACACCCCCGACGCCCGCACCCTGTTCCCGCACCGCTCCGGCGATTCCGCGCGCGAGCGCTTCACCCGCGAGGAAATGGAATCGCTCACTCGACCGGCCAGGCGGGCCCGCGAGCTGGAACACCCCCTTTACGATCTCGCCTCCGGGCTCGAAACCCTTCGGGGAACAATCGAGGAGGGAGAGGAGCCGGCGGCGGCGGCCGCCCGGGACTTTGCCCGCGAGGCGTACCGCACCCGCGCGCTCAACTACGTGCCCGGACAAAGCGACGCCCCGCGTCCCCTCGACACCTTCCGCTACTTCCTGGAAAACGACGGTGCTTTGCCCGCCTTTTACCAGGACAACATCTCCTGGACGGACGCCGAAGTCGCCAATGCCCACCAGGCCCTGCTCGCCTTGATCGACGGAGTCTTTCCCGAGCGCGCCCTCGAGACCCGCCTCGTGGCCGTCGAATCCGACACCTTCAACGAGCCCTGCCGGAACGTATCCGGCGCGGCGAGCGGCGCGACGATCCAGTTGCTCAATGCACGCGGCGAGGCGTACCGCTTTCCCGCCTCCCTGCGCCTGCCGGAAGGAACCCAACTGGAAATAAGCGGCTTTGCGGATGTCTCCGCCGCCACCACGTGTCAGGGCGAGCCTTTCGAAGTGCTCGCCGTACACCTGGTTTTCCTGCCGACGCCGGCCGGAACGGACGACGACGGCAACCTGTTACCGGACGAATGGGAGATGCTCTACTTCGGTGAGACCGGCAACAATCCCTTCGGCGACGCCAGTGGTAACGGCTACACCAATCTCCAGCACTACCTCGAAGGCACAAACCCGAAGAGCAGCGCACCGTTGAGCGGAGTCGAGCCCGCGGACCTGTCGCCGCCCACCGTGGAAATCGTCGCCAACGACGACGGCGGCTTCGACCTGAAATGGGAGTATCCGGCCGCCTACTCCGGAACCATCGGCTTCCGCGTGGAAAAGAGTTTCGACATGAACGCATGGACTGCCGTGGAGCCGGAAGACCAATCGCACGCAAACGGCCGGTGGGAAGCCAGCCTGCCCGGTCCGGGAGACGAGGACGGCGCGCCGTTCTACCGGTTGCACATGGAGCTAAACTGAATTCCACTCGGATAAGGCGGGTTATCGTCTGATGAATCCAAATCGGGATCGGAATCGCTATCGGGATCGAAAAGCTTGATAGGAGATGTGTTAACGCAACCTCGATCCCGATCCCGATTGCGATTGCGATCTCGAATGAAAACCTTAACCGCGCCATT
>SLOW01000147.1 GCA_007132315.1 Opitutales bacterium | reverse complement strand
CACGGGCAGGTTCTTGAAAATCGTAGTTACCGCATCGAGGCGAGACCGGATGGGAAGCTGGACGTCAGGCGCGGCGAAGTTGTCCGCACGTTGCGGCCGGAATTCACCGTGATGTTCAGCGCCGCGGATCCAGGGCGCCATATCGATTGGCAGAATTATCTTTTGGCACCCCGTTGGGCCATTCGTTGGCGTCATTACCAGGAAGACATCGTAAGTTTGAATCGCTGGCTGCGGGATGAGTTGGGTCTTGACGTCACCGTGACGGAGACCGCGGACGGCGAGCGGATATGGGATTATGGGCGCGTAAAAGTTACGGGAACCTATGCACTGGGAACAACCAATCCCTTCCTTGCCGGCGAGCGGACGACGGTAGCCGCAAAGCGGTTTGTGACGAGGGCGCAGGGTTCCATGTTTTGGGAGTTTGCGGACCAGCCCGGCTTTCGATTGATGGCGAGACTTCATCTCCCTCTACCGGATGGCGATCCAGAATTGAACATTCGGTTGATCGTCCGTGAATCGGGATATTATTCGCTGGCCTTTACGGGAGCGCCCGGCGTGTTGGTGGAGCAGGCCGTGAACGTTCCCCAGGTGGCCACCGGGGCGGGTGGCCGGCAGCGCCAGTTTCTGATGGCCGAGGTGAATGAACGGCTGCCGCGCGCTCACGTGAGCGACGGGCAGGTACACTCGGTCGTGGTGGTGGATCCCCGGGAAACGCCCTTCCGGGAAGAGATGCCGAGCCGGGAGAATTCGCGTTTCGGTACCATGATCGGCCTACTTGACGGCAGGCTTACGCCGTTGGTGTTTTCGCCCATCATGGGGGGGGCGGAGTCGTTGATGCGGGAGGGCGACGATTACAGGTTCACTATTCGTTATCTCCTCAAGGAGGGCGACTGGAAGGACGTATATCGGTATATCGCCCGGGACATTTATCGATTCAGCGACCTGCGGGACAATAGCGGGACGGGGCCGTTGAACGAGACGATTGCCAATGTCGTTGATTTTCTTCTCGACCGGCATGGGGGGAATTATGCCCAGTGGCATGACGAGCAGAAGTATTACAACTATTGGTCGGACAAGTCCGGAATCTTCAAGCCGTTCTCACCGCTCTTCGGCTTGGCGGCGGCGGTGGTTCTGGACGACGAGGAAATGTATCGCCGTCGCGCGCTGCCGGTGGTCGAGTTCGCTCTCTCGCGCAAGAGCAACGTGTTTTCGCCCTACGATGTAGAGGACACCGGTCAGGTGGTGAGCCTGGACCGGCGCTTGGGCGCTCCCTATGTCGGGGTGCCGCAACTAGTCAGCTTGTGGAGCATCTATCAGGAGCGGACCCATGCCTTCCGGCACTATGCGGAAAAGGCGGGTTTCCCGAACCGTATAATGGAACAGTTGGCGGCCTACCGGCTGACCGGCGAGGCGGCGCATCTGGCATCGGCCATACAAATCGCGGACCGCACGATCCGGTCGGATGCGGGGCATTATTTTGATTTTCTCGAACTCTACGAAGTCACGAGGGAGCCCCGTTTCCTGGACGCCGCCTTGGAGCGGGTGTATGCGCAGGCGGCGAGAGGCGTCAATCTCTTTCCACCGGTGCCGGACCGTCTGATGACCTTTGATCAAGGCGGTCGGGTTCCGGTGCATGGGCATTCGCACGGTCGGCATAGGCTTTGGGGGTTTCCGCCGCCCGAAGGCCTTCCGACCCGGGAGCAGACGGTTCCCGCGTGGCGGGGATCCGAGATCGGGCTGGAGACGTTCTCGCATCACCGTGCGGAACTGTGGATGAATCATCATCCGCAATTCATGCGTGTCGCCGCGCATGCCGGGGACGATTTCCTGCGGGATATGGCGCGTTGGGGCATGGTGGGTCGCTACGGTAACTACCCGGGCGACAACCGCACGGCGCGGTCCCTGGTGACGGAGTTGCCCGACGCGCCCGAACATCCGATCTGGAAACAGATCTACACGTCGTTCAACCCCGGACACGCCTGGGAAGTGATCGGCGCGATGGTGGACTTTCTGGTGACCGACGCCTTCGAGCGCTCGGAGGGATCCATCACATTTCCCTCCGCGTCCATGGCCGGAAGTCATTTCCGCGTCAACGTCTATGGAGATCGGCCGGGCCGATTCTACGACGAGGAGGGGGTCCACCTGTGGCTGCCGCGAGAGTTGATGCACGTGGACAACCGGCAGGTCGACCACCTTGCCGGTTACGGCAACGGCAAGCTCTATGTTGCCTTCTGGAATCAGTCCTTCGAGGAGCAACCGGTCGAAGTGGTGTTCAATCCCGAACGGGTGGAGTTTGCCCCCGGCGCTTCCGTGCGCGTCTGGGATAACAATGTCAAAAAAGAATCGCGCCGGTTGAGCGACGGTCGACTCGCGTTCACCGTGCCTCCGAAGGGAATATATGCGGCAGCCATCGATCAGGCGGATGTGAAGCGCACGCTGCAAGCGCGCATGTTCGATCCGAACTCGGTCATCCTGGGCCCCGGGAGCATCACGCAGAAGACGGCGCCGTTCGGGGACGTGTATGGAATGATTCTTTCTTTAGGGCGCGGGCTTTCAAATGCCTTTGTGTATACCGATGCGCTGCCAGACGACGTGATCATGGCTCGTCTGCGTTACCGCCAGGGCAACGGGGAGTGGAAGGAGGAGGAGGATGAGATTTTTCCTTTTGAATTTTCGGTCTGGCTGGATGAGGAGGCGGGAGACTTCGAGTTCGTTCTCGAGGTCGAAACCACCAAGCAGGAATGGCTGAAGTCGGCCGTCTCCCGTCTGCGCTTCTGAGTGAAGCGCGTCCCGGGCCATGAAGGTTGTTGTGAAATAAAACTTCTGTGAGAAATATGTATGACGCAGATTGATTGGATTGTGATCCTGTTGTATCTTGCCGGCCTCCCGCTGGTGGGCGCGATTTTTGCGCGCTCAAATAAGTCCTCGTCGGATATGTTCATGGCCGGGCGCTCATCGCCTTGGTGGTTGTCCGGCCTGTCTGCGTATATGACCATGTTCTCCGCCGGCACGTTTGTCGTTTGGGGCGGCATTACCTATGAATTCGGGATGGTAGGGCCGATGATTTGCGCGGTGTACGGCGTGGCCGCCTTCATTGCCGGACGTTTTTTTGCCGCTCGCTGGCACGACACACGTTTATCCACGGCGGCCGAATTCATCCATCTGCGTTTTGGGAGAGGCGCCTTCAGTTTCTACACCGTTTACCGGGGAGTGTACCTGTGCATGGCCGGTCTGACCCTTTACGCGTTGGCGGTCATGCTGTGCCCGTTGATGCCGCTGCCTGATGGCCATTGGCTGCAGGACCCGGCCACGGGAAATCTGTCCATAGACTGGGCCTGCGTGATTCTAACGGTGATTGTAATCGGCTATACGATGTCCGGCGGATTATGGGCGGTGCTGATGACCGATGCGCTTCAATTCATCGTGCTCACGCTGTGCGTGATAGTCATCGTGCCGCTGATCATCCGTCATGTGGGAGGTTTTGAAGCGATTATTTCCGCTTCCCCCGAAGGTTTCTTTCTCCCGACCGCGCCGGGTTTCACCTGGGTTTTCCTATTAGGGTGGATGCTTACGAATTGTTTTGCGCTGGGCGCCGAGTGGCAATTTGTTCAGCGGCATTTGTGCGTTCCGAGCGCCCGTGACGCTCGCAAGGCCATGTATCTGTTCGGGTGGCTGTATTTGTTTACTCCGTTCTTGTGGATGGCGCCGCCTTTTATTTATCGCATGATCGATCCGTCCGCCGACCCGCAGGAAGCCTACATCCTGGCGGCGGCCATGGTTTTGCCCGCCGGGATGATCGGAATGATGATAGCGGCCATGTTTTCCGCGACCGCCAGCATGGTGTCCTCGCTGTTGAATGTGTTTGCGGGGGTTTTGACCGACGACGTGTATCGCCGTTTCTGGCGACCCCATGCCACCGAGGCGCAGGCTGTAAGGGCCGGCCGGGTCTTCACGGTGCTGATCGGGGGCTACATTTTGGCCGGTGCCCTGATCCTTCCTCGATTGGGCACCTATCGCGATATCCTTATCATGCTGGGCAGTCTCGTGGGTCCGTCCATTCTGCTGCCGACCATCTGGGCCTTGTTTTCCCACCGCATCTCGCGGCACGCGGTATGGACCACATTGGCCGGCGGCATCTCCGCCGCCGTCTTGCTGCGATTTGGGTTTGGGCCTTCGGGTTGGTTTGTTGATTGGCCGGTTCTTTCCGGCATTTCGGACGTTGTTCGATCGTACCCGCGCGAAAGCGACGTGATGGTCGGTATCTTGGTTCCCTTGACCCTGCTCGTCGCCGCGGAGATCGCCGGACGCGATTATCGTCCCGAATGGCAGCGGTTGAGGGAGGCCATCGACAAGACCGTCGTCGCGGATGCGTCTCCGACGCAAGGCGCATCGCTGCTGCCGTTGAAGATCATGGCCTCCGCCTTTGGCGGGCTGGGCGCGCTCATGTTTACGCTGGCGCTGTGGAGCGGCGCGCAATGGCCGGTCATGGCCGTAGCCGGGAGCCTGCTGTTGATGCTTTGCGGGGTCATGATGCTTGCGCTCCGGCGCATCCGCTTGCGCGGCGCCTTACATCAATCCATTGGAAAACACTAAGAGGAGAGTATATAGACATGAAAATACGTATGAAAATCCTTCATTTGCTCGTGGTCTCCATCACGGGTTTGTCCGTGGTCGAAGGTTTGGCTGAAAGCGTCGATCGTGTGCGGAATGAGCAATACGAACTGGTTTTACAGCCCGATCGTTCGATCGAAGTCCGTGTTGACGGGCTCCCTCCTCAACGGCTCTCGGCTGACTTCGTCGTGATGTACAGCCCGATTCATCTCGGGTACCAGATCAACCGGGTGGGAGAATTTAACTTCGCGTACCCGGAACCTTTCCCTCGTATTTATCGCTTCGCCCGCCGGTGGACCGAATACACGCCGGCTTTGGCTGCCCTCGTTCCGGAACTTCCCTCCATTGACGTTCGCCAGGGTGGCGAGCTCATGGCCACCAACCATGAAACCGGGCCGGAGCATTGGGTCTATATGGACTCCAACGGCGAGGTTCTGCGGCAACCGACCGACTTGAAGATTCCCCAAACGTACAATCCCTTTCTGGCTGGTACTCGAACGGATATTCAAGCCACCCAGGCGACGATCGTGGATCGCGCCGTCCGATGGGAATTCCCTGAACACGGTGATTTTAAGTTATCCGCCGAGGTCCGCCTCCCGGAAGGCCGCGCGGATCCGGAAATACACTACAACGTGCAAATCAAGACGGACGGTTACTACTCGGTGGCCTATCTCGGCGCCCCGTCGACCGCCACCCGCGAGACCATCCCCGTGCCGCAGCTCGCCACCGGGGGCCGCAATCAGAGAAATATACTGGTTTCAGAGGCGCACCTCGCCACGCCGAGGGCGCATGTAGGCACCCGCACGCTGCAATCCGTTCTGGTCGTTGACCCGGAAGAGAGTCCGTTCCGGCTTCTGCGAGACAGCGCGGGCGTGTGGACCTATACGCTGTCCTCGGAAAGCAATTCCCGTTTTGGCCTGATGGTCTGGGAAGAGGATGATTGGGTTCGTCCCGTGGCTTTCACCCCCATCATGGCCGGCCCGGAATCTCGCATGTTCCAAGGTGCCCGCTATGACTTTACTCTGCGCTATGTACTGAGACCGGGCTCATGGGAAGACACCTACCGGTATGTCGCCCGCGAAATCTATGACT